>WRIP01000063.1 GCA_009782665.1 Oscillospiraceae bacterium | reverse complement strand
GGCTTTGTAGCCATCAAACATTTCATGTCTAAACGTCTTAATGGGTGTATCGTAAGCCACCACCACTGCGTCTGGGTCATATTGAATCACCTCTCGCATTAATATGTTGGTGAAACCATAGATGGCACCGCTGTGTCTACCATCCGAGGTCATTAGTCCCTTAGCTCCGTAGTAGGCACGATTCATTATGCTGTGTCCGTCTATGCATAACATTTTCATCTGTGTTTCCTCTTTCAGGTTGCTAACGTATTTGCGTTTTGATATTTTATTTAGTATATCACGAGCAGAAATATTATGGTAGAATTAGGATACTATGAACAATCTCTCTTTTCTCTGTAATCGCCCAATATTAGCTCCCATGGCAGGGGTTGCAGATTCTGCTTTTCGCGCCACCGCAATGAGTCTTGGAGCTGGATGTTGTACTTCCGAGATGATAAGCACAAAGGCTCTTTGTTTTGAAAATGAGAATACGAAAAAGCTGCTCTATCACACCGAAGCTGAACGACCCTTCGGGATACAGCTATTTGGCAACCTACCTTCCGATTTTCGTATTGCAGCAGCAAAAGCATATAATATTGCCGCACCTGACTTTATTGATATAAACATGGGGTGTCCGGCTCCTAAGATATATAAGGGGGGAGCGGGGTCAGCTTTGATGAAGAATAAAGATATGGCAATGGATATCATAGGAGCTGTAGTTAGCAGCGTACCGGTTCCAGTAACCGCAAAGATAAGGAGCGGAATAGATGACAATAACAAAAATGCAGTCAGCTTTGCAAAAGCATTAGAGTCTGCTGGTGCTGCAGCTATTACTATCCACGGGCGCACAACCGTTCAGATGTACCGACCTCCCGTAGACTATGAGATAATCAGGCAGGTAGCATCCGCGCTTCATATACCGGTCATAGCGAATGGAGATGTACAAAGCTTCGAAGACTACTCTTACATGAAAAGGATTACAGGTTGTGACGGGGTAATGATAGGACGAGGTGCTTTGGGAAACCCATATGTCTTCTCGGAAATCAACTCTAGACAAGATGGAACCCCTTACATTCCACCAACGTTAGCTCAACGACTATCTACGCTGAGACAACAGCTAGAGATGTCTATCGAACAGAAAGGTGAAAAGCTTGCTATTATGGAAGGCAGAAAACATGCTGCTTGGTATATTAAGGGTTTGAGACAAGCCGCAACTTTCAGAAGAAAAGCCTTCGAACTAGAGAGCTTCGAAGACCTCGATAGGTATATTGATTTGGCACTACAGACCTTTGTCGAGTAGCAGTTCATCCAATGTCAGTGTATATGCCGGTATGAAGTGTTCGAGAAAGTACTCAGTCTCAGGTAGCATATCTGTCTTAATCTTCTTTAGGGTACTGCTCTTTGCAGTAGCAAACTCGGTATTGCCGCTCTGTTCTTCTTCGATGCATTTAATTAATGCAGAGAATCTATCTGCTGCTTTAACGATTTGTTCCTCTCTTTCACTCAAACCTTCGCCGACTATTGCGGTTCTCATAGAGTCTTTGAGTGCTTCAGGTAGAGATTCAAGAATCCTCTCTTCCGATTCTCGTTCCAGTTTCATGTATGCATCTCTAATAGTATCATTGCGATATTTAACCGGTGTCGGAAGATCACCGTTGAGTATCTCCCCTGCATCGTGATATATGGCTCTACAGGTGATTCTCTCCGGGTCAACATCAGCACCAAAAATATCTCTTGCAATATATCCGAGGATATTCGCGATGGTTGCGGTTATGAGGACATGTTCCGACAGTGTTTCGGTTCTGGCGTTTCTCATCAACCCCCAGCGAGATATATAGTTCATCCTCATCAATAATGCTCCGAAAGCATACATACTCTTCACCCACAAATCCATATATTTTAGTATGTGTTCAGTATATCTATATTCAGCTACAGATTCAACATATATGGTTAACCAAAGCATATCTTTAGTATATCAAATATAATTCATTAATGGAGGAAAACAGATTGGAACAAAATTTGAACGGGTGTAATTCCGATTGCAGTAACTGCAGTTTGGATTGCAGTGTAGCTTCAGCAAAACTACCTAAGGACGGGAATATACGTTCGGTAAAGAAAATCATTGGTGTGGTCAGCGGTAAAGGAGGGGTTGGTAAAAGCCTAGTCACCTCCCTTCTGGCAGTGCTAATGAAACGAAAAGGATACAAAGTGGGGATACTCGATGCCGATGTGACCGGACCGTCCATTCCTAAAATATTTGGCATACACGATAAGGCTACCGTAACCGAACTCGGTATAATACCGGCAGCAACAAAAACCGGTATCGAGTTGGTGTCGGTTAACCTGCTGCTGGAACATGAAACAGACCCTGTAGTCTGGCGTGGTCCGGTGATCTCGAGTATGGTCAGCCAGCTATATACCGATGTCATATGGAGAGATATTGATTATCTCTTCGTAGATATGCCGCCGGGTACCGGTGATGTCTCACTCACCGTCTTTCAATCATTACCACTCGACGGTATCATAATCGTGACCTCTCCGTCTCAGTTGGTTTCGATGATTGTCGAAAAAGCGGTGAATATGGCTAAACTGATGAACCTGAAAATTCTCGGGGTTATCGAGAATATGTCATATTTCATCTGTCCCGACTGCGGTAATGAACACTACCTGTTCGGTGATATGAGTGAGGAGCAAGCCCTTAACACGGGTGAAACGAGCTTCTTTGGTCGTATTCCTATCCAAAAGAAACTGTCTGCAGCAGCAGATGAAGGCCTGATCGAGTTGTTTGAAGGCGATTGGTTGGATGAGGCTGTTTCACAACTGGAAATCCTTTGATAATTCCATTCATACCTGCCTGATCGAGAAGTTATTCATATCTATTATTTGAGGTTATTATGTACGATGTAGCAATAATCGGTGCGGGAATAGTAGGAGCAGCCGTTGCCTACACCCTCTCTCATTATGACATTAAAACTATTGTCGTTGAGCAACATGACGATGTGGCGAAAGGAACCACACGTGCTAACACTGCCATAATACATGCCGGGTACGATCCAAAACCCGGTAGTTTGATGGCTAAAACCAATGTCAGAGGCAGTATTTTGTGGGAACAACTAGCTATGACTCTGGGGTTGGAATACATTAAAACCGGTTCATTAGTTGTAGCAAGAAATGAACAGGAAGCTGTTACTATACAGCAGCTCTACCGAAACGGTATTGAAAATGGTGTAGCGGAACTCGAGATACTCTCTGCTGAACAAACTCATCAGTTAGAGCCAAATTTACGTCAGGATATCTTCTGCTCCCTTTATGCTAAGAATGCTGCAATCATCAATCCCTACCAAAGCTGTATCGCACTCTCGGAGTATGCAGCAAGAAACGGGGTTAATTTTATGTTCAGTAGTATGGTTACCGATATCTCGGTAATTGAAGGTGGATACTATGTAACCGCAGGGAACAATCTCTTTAAAACTAAGTACATCGTCAATGCAGCCGGTATCGGTGCTGAAGATATATCATATATGGCTGGGGGTGAAGGGTTCGGCTCCTACTCGGTTAAGGGAGAGTACTATCTCATCGACCGAAAACATGGGGGATATACCAAGAAGGTGGTTTTCCCGGTACCAAGCACATCGGGTAAAGGAGTAGTAGTAGCTCCTACCGTTCACGGTAATCTGCTTATTGGTCCCACATCCGATAGAGTATCTGACGGAGACAATACGGCCGTTACTGCCGAAGGATTGGAAACAATTCGGGCTCAAGCTTCCCTGCTTTTTAATAACCTACCCTTCTATGATAATATCCGCAACTTCGCCGGTAATCGAGCATATATATCTTCTGATGATTTTCATCTGGCTATGAGTAGTACATTACCTGGATTCATTAATCTCGCAGGGATAAAATCACCGGGTCTGTCGAGTGCCCCGGCATTAGCCGAAGAGGTGTTTACGCTACTGTTTACCGATGAAACTGCCCCGAAGAGAAAGACGGAAATGGTACCCTACAGATATCCCCAACGATTCAAAGAGATGAGTGAAGAGGAACAACAAGAGGCACTAAAGCGTCAACCGCGATACGGGCAGGTTATCTGTCGGTGTGAAACGGTCACCGAAGGAGATATTCTGCAAGCTTTGTCTGAGACTTTGACCCCGTTAACCATTTCAGCCATCAAACGTCGGGTTAATGCAGGGATGGGTCGATGCCAGGGTGGGTTCTGCTCGGTAAAGGTACATGAACTCATTGCAAGACATATGGGGGTCCCATATGAATCGGTGACTATGGATGGCACAAATAGCTTTATCGTATTCGGAGATACCAAGAAAGGAGCCAGAGGCTAATGCAGACTGATTTAGTAGTTGTAGGAGCTGGACCGGCAGGTTTAGCAGCTGCTATCGCTGCTAAAAAAGCTGGAGTAGAAAGGGTCCTTGTAATCGAGCGAGACTCTGAAGCCGGCGGAATACTCAACCAATGTATACACAGCGGCTTCGGTTTGTCATACTTTAATCTGGAACTGACCGGACCGGAATATGCGACACGTTTCATCGAACAGGCGATGGACATCGGTATTGAATTTCTGTTTGATACTATGGTACTGTCGGTAGCTACGAATATGGTTCGAGCGTTGAATGCAAATGATGGAAATATATATGTGGAATGCAAAGCTGTAGTACTGGCAATGGGATGTCGTGAGCGTACCCGATTTGCTATTGCGATACCGGGAACTAGACCCAGCGGTGTCATGACCGCAGGTCTGGCACAACGATACATAAATATTGAAGGAAAGATTATTGGCAAACGGGTGATAATTTTAGGGTCTGGTGACATCGGATTAATCATGGCTAGAAGATTAACTCTCGAAGGTGCCGAAGTGTTGGCATGTGTAGAGATAATGCCATATAGTTCGGGGTTATCTCGAAACATCTCACAATGTTTAGATGATTTTGAGATTCCGTTACTGCTTTCGCATACAGTTACCGAGATACACGGTAAGAGACGTCTGGTCGGCGTCACAATTTCTCAGGTTGATGAGAACAGAAGAATAATTGAAGGAACCGACCGATACATTGAATGCGATACACTGTTATTATCGGTGGGATTAATCCCTGAAAATGAACTCTCAAGTGACGCCGGAATACTACTGGATGACGTAACAAAAGGTCCTATAGTGAATGATTATAATGAGACATCACAACGCGGAGTCTTTGCCAGCGGCAATGTGCTACAGGTACATGATCTGGTTGATTTCGTCTCACTGGAAGCTGAGAGGACCGGTCGTGCAGCAGCAAAATATATACTGGATTTCGTATCCTCGACCGATGCCAACCGAAGGGTGTGCAATGCTGACCAAAGTGAACAACAACCAGAGATTCATACCATTGCAAAAGAAAACATCTCATATCTGCTTCCGCAGAGAATAGTCTTGGAAGACCACGGGGATGTCGATATATTTTTCCGCGTGAAGCAACCGATACGCAAGGGCATTGTTGTTGTATATTGTGGGGATAAAGAACTGTTGAGGTTGTCAAAAGAGTACTTAGCTCCAGGTGAGATGCAGTTGATAAACCTGAACAAACAGGATATCACCGATGATATATCGGTGGAAGTTGAGGTGTTAAGATGAAAAAAGAATTAGTCTGCACCGTCTGTCCACTCGGATGTCATCTGGTTTGGGAAGATGGTATACTCAGCGGTAACAATTGCGCCAGAGGATATACCTTCATGATCGATGAGCTTGAGTCTCCTAAACGGAATATCTCTTCAACTGTCAAGATTATTTCCAACAACCATCGATTGCTACCGGTCAAGACCTCCGCGCCCATTGCGAAAGAATTAGTAAAAAAAGCGGTACGATTGCTGATGGATGTGGAACTGAGCGCACCGATACGGTTAGGAGATGTAGTAGTAAGTGATATATTCGGTACAGGTGTTGACTTTATAGCTACGAGAACCATCTTTTAACATATGTTTTTCTGAGTAAAATCGGAAGGGTTATATAATAATTGTCAACATATTACGATTATGTTAACATATGAACAATTTTTGCAGATAAGAAGGGAACAGATCTATGAACGAGAACAACACATACATAGAGCCAAACCAAATGAACTCTGAACCGGTTATGCCATCAAAAAAATCTAATCGTTAAATTATTTATGTCATTTTAGGAACTATTGCAGTGTTAGCTATAATAGTTAGTACGTATTTTGTTGTTGGTGTGGATTACAGAAAAATATTAATGAAATCCACCACAAATGAAGATAACCTATTTAAAAATGGATTACTTGCTGTTAAATCTGGAGACAAATGGGGTTATATCGATAATAAAGGTGCATATGTCATTAATCCACAGTTTGATGAGGCTAGTAATTTTCTAGATAACGGGTTAGCAGGTGTAAAAATCGGAGATAAATGGGGCTATATCGACAATAAAGGGACATTAGTTATTAATCCACAGTTTGATGAAATAAAAACATATGCAAAAAATAGCGAACTCCTTGCTGTTAAGACTGGGGACAAGTGGGGTTATATCGACACGAAAGGAACCTATCTGATCAACCCACAGTTTGATGATGCATTTGCCTTTGCTGATACTGGATTAGCTTTAGTAGTGGTTGGAGATAAAAGGGGTTATATAGATAATAAAGGGGCGTATGTCATTAATCCACAGTTTGATGATGCATATAGCTTTGCTGATAAAGGATTAGCTGCAGTATTGGTTGGAGATAAATGGGGTTATATAGACAATAAAGGCACATATGTCATTAATCCTCAATTTGATGATGCAATGAGCTTTGCTGATAACGGATTAGCTGTAGTAGTGGTTGGAGATAAATGGGGTTATATAGACAATAAAGGGGCATATGTCATAAATCCTCAGTTTGATGATGCAAGGAGCTTTTCTGATAATGGATTAGCTGTAGTAGTGGTTGGAGATAAATGGGGTTATATAGACAATAAAGGCACATATGTCATTAATCCTCAGTTTGATTA
>WRIP01000062.1 GCA_009782665.1 Oscillospiraceae bacterium | reverse complement strand
CCTACTCTTTTTTCTTATACATATCTACACACTACCTGAGGAATCATCATATGAACATTAAGAAAAAAATGACCGCAGAGATATCCCTTTGTATTCTTTTGCTCTGCTTTGCCATACTCGCTACTCTGACAGCTTTCCTAAACATCTACCTCTTCTTTGCTGCTTTGACTCTGTCGCTAGTTGCTGCACTACTCCTTTTCATACGCTCTGCTAGCATCCGTGCGGTACTGTCAAAGATTATCGGAGAAGGATTTGGTAGTGTCAACACAGAAAACAAGTCTTCTTACAAGACAATGAATATACCTATCCTCATTACCGACAGCAGTCGGAATGTGCTCTGGTATAATGACAGTTTTAAGCAGAAGATTGTGGGGGTAGATACCGAAAATATTTTTCTTGAAGACATATGTATGACCATTGAGAACTTTAATGTGGTTTCCTCAATGTCTCCCGGGGGAGTAGAGTATGAAATAAAGCAGAGAAACTATACTGTATTCACCGCAGCTTCAGTCAGCAATAGTGAGACATTATATATCTCATATTTCATTGATGATACAGAAAAGACCCGTAACTCGATAGAGTTTCTCAAGACCCGTCCCAGTATCCTGTTACTTCTCTTAGATAATCTGGATGAGATAGAATCCGATATGAAGGCTTCCGACAGTGCTATTATCTTAGCTGATGTTAACCGAGTACTCGAGAATTTCATCAACCAGACCAATGGTATTCTAACTAGAATCTCAACCAAACAATACATTGCCATAATTGAAGAACAACATATTGAGAAAATAATTGACGACCGGTTTAAGGTTCTCGATAATATACGTTCAGTTACCACCGGCGCACTACCTATAACCCTCTCAATAGGGGTAGGCAGGGGAGCCAATACTATCTATGAAAACCACATTCTGGCGCGTCAAGCGTTGGATATGGCTTTAGGTCGTGGAGGTGATCAAGCAGCACTCAAGACCAGAAGTGGTTATGTATTCTATGGTGGTACCTCTCGAGAAATAGAGAAGAGGAATCGCATTAGATCGAGGGTTATTGCCACATCTCTTCTTGAACTATTTAAAGATCACACAACCATCCTCATAATGGGTCATAAAATTACCGATCTAGACTCATTGGGTTCAGCAATAGGGTTACTCAGAATTGCCAAAATCGCAGGGGTACCCGGATATATTGTGTATGATTCTAAAACATCTCTCTCAACTTTAATGTACGAGCAGTACATCAAGGAAAGCAACGACAGAGTACGATTCATCTCACCGCACGTTGCTCACGAATATATTGATACAAAGACACTTGTAGTGGTGGTAGATTGCCATACCTACAATATGCTAGATAAACCCGAATTACTTGAATCTGCAGCCAGTATTGTCGTCATAGATCATCACAGAAGGATGGTCGGATACATTGAAGATACGGTATTGTTTTATCATGAACCTTATGCTTCCTCCTGCAGCGAAATGATCTCTGAACTGCTAGAACATCTCGAATCGAGCGAAAATAAGCCGACTAAGATGGAAGCCGAAACTATGCTAGCCGGTATCATGCTAGATTCTAAAGACTTTTCAGTACGAACAGGTGTGAGGACCTTTGACGCAGCGTCCTATCTTCGCAATCTCGGAGCCGATACGGTAGTAGCAAAATCCTTCTTTGCCATCAGTATGAACGAGTACCTATACAAAGCAGGACTAGTATCGAATGCAGTTGAATACAAAGGTTGTGCCATTACCATCACCGATTTTCTACCCGAACATATGCGTGTGGTAGTCCCTCAAACTGCTGATGATCTATTGAACATCGAAGGTATCAAGGCTTCTATAGTAGCAGTCAAGACTAATGGTACCTACTTCATCTCAGCACGTTCCTACGGAACATATAATGTACAGTTGATTATGGAAAAGATGGGTGGGGGAGGTCATCAAACCACAGCAGGTGCTCAGATTGAAGATGTTGATGACGATACCATCAAAAGTATGATATATTATGCTATCGATAAATATATTGAAGAGAATGTACGATAGGAGAACTGATAGATGAAAGTCGTATTACTGGAAGATATTAAGGGAACAGGAAAAAAAGGAGACATCAAGGATGTATC
Source organism: Oscillospiraceae bacterium (assembly GCA_009782665.1). Classification (GTDB taxonomy): domain Bacteria; phylum Bacillota; class Clostridia; order Oscillospirales; family Ruminococcaceae; genus WRIP01. The sequence goes on along the minus strand of WRIP01000062.1, from coordinate 4,864 downwards.
CGACGGGTATGCCAGGAACTATCTGTTGCCTAAGAAATTAGCAAAAGAACTCACGGCATCTTTACAGAATGATATTGAGAATAAACGGAAAGCCGAAGAACGCAAACAGCAGATGGAACTGGAACAAGCACACAAAGACCGAGATCTGCTTGAAGGGCAGGCATATGTTATAAAAGCAAAATCCGGTACCGGAGGTAGACTGTTCGGTTCGGTTACCACTAAAGAAATAGCGACTGCGATTCTGAATAAGTCAGCTATAGATATCGACAGAAGAAGAATCGTATTGGAAAGCGATATCAAGCAATATGGTCGGTATGATGTAACGGTGAAGTTCAAACAGGGAATTTCAGCAAAAATATATGTTTTTGTGGAGGCCTAAAACAGTTGGATAGATTATCACTTACAGAAGAAGCATTAGGTATTAGGTTACCTTACAATATAGAGGCAGAACAGGCGGTAATTGGTGCGAGTATCGTCAATTCCTCACTGGTTGATGATGTCGTTTCGTTCTTATCTCCTGAGCATTTCTATCATGAGCAGAATAGAGCCATATACAATGAGATATACCTCATGCACACAGCCGGACATCCCATCGATTTCATTACAATAACCGATGCGGTATTTACATCCAAGGTATTTGATACGATTGAAGAAACTAAACTCTATTTGTTTAATGTCACACAAACCGTACCCAGTGTAACCAATATCACATTTTATGCCCAAATCATATATGATAAATATTTAATTAGGTCACTAATCAATACTGCCAGAGATATAATTGAGAATTCTAACTCAAGCGACGATGCGAAATCTATGCTGGAATATGCAGAACAAAAAATCTATGAAATCCGAACCGGCAGAAATTCATCAGACCTATACGTTATGAAAGAAGTACTACTAAATACACTGGAAGACCTCCAAAAACGCTCTGGACCAGACCGAGAGAAGTATTTAGGTATTAGGACAGGATTCCATTTTCTTGATAACAAAATCAACGGATTGAATAAAAGTGATCTCATTGTTTTAGCAGCACGCCCAAGTGTAGGAAAGACTGCACTTGCACTTAACATTGCTACAAATATCGTCAAGAAGAACACATTCGACGTGGCTTTCTTCTCGCTTGAGATGACAGCCAATCAGCTGGTAGGTAGGATTCTAGCAGCTGAAAATTCCATAGACACAAATTCCTTCACCAAAGGTAATATAAATATAGATGAATGGAAAAAGATAGCAGATTCGACCGAACATCTATCAAAAGCTCAACTATATTTTGATGATACCTCCGGTATTACCGTTAACGAGGTAAAAGCAAAAAGCCGAAGACTAAAAAACCTCGGTCTGATTATCGTCGATTATCTCCAACTTATGGGTAGTCCTGGAAGACATGAATCTCGTGTTCAAGAAGTAGCTGAGATAACTAGAGCTTTCAAGGTAATGGCAAAAGAACTCAATGTTCCGGTATTGTTGCTGTCTCAGCTCAATCGTGCCACCGAGCGTCAGGCGAGAAGACCGATATTATCTGATCTGAGAGATTCTGGTACCATTGAACAGGATGCTGATATAGTTATTTTTATCCATGAACCAAACAAGAATGCTCCAAAAGGTTCACCAGACCATGATCTACCTGAGAACTCTAGAGTATTAATGGTACAAAAAAACCGGCACGGAGAAACAGGCAATCTATACCTTCATTGGGAACCTACCTATACACTCTTTTCGACTCTGGAATTATATTACGATGATTAATAAGGTTGATGAACTGTTATCAGCAAATAACTTTTCATTTCATAATAAGAATATTGTACTGGCAGTTTCCGGAGGCATGGACTCTATGTCTATGTTGTTTTTTTTCTGTAAGAACAAGGACTACTACAAGATTAAGGGTATCACTGTAGCTCACTTCAATCACAATCTGAGAGCTATTGAAAGTGATGAGGATGAAGCAGCTGTTAGAGATTTATCCGAAATACTAGGAGTTAAGCTGATTACCGAAAACGGGAATATGGACAGACTACCTAAACCCAAGGGGTATGGAACAGAGAGTTGGGCACGGGAACTCAGATATGAATTTTTGAAACGAACGGCAGAAGATTGCTCAGGATATATATTAACTGCTCATACCAAGAATGATTCTGCAGAAACAGTATTATTTAACCTCATACGTGGCACGAAGTTTCGTGGACTGTCAGGAATTCCGTTTCAGTATGATAATATCATAAGACCTTTTCTTAACATCTCACGCAGTGAAATCGAACAGTATATCACTTTACATGACATACCCTACCGAACCGATTTAAGTAACTTAACCGATGACTTTTCGCGAAACAAAATCAGAAATCATATTATACCTCTTCTGGAAACAATAAACAGTAAGACAACGGAACATATACTTGAGTTTGCCGAGTTTTCTAGGTATACAGATAGTTATCTGACAGCTATATCGCAAAATATACTCAAACAAGCCAGAACTAAAACCGGAGACTACTCACTCAATCACATTACTTCTTGTGACAGTTTAGTAAAGCGATATGTGTTAAGAGCTATTCTTGAAGAAAACCACATTGAAACATATAGTGCTAACCTGATTAGTCTGATGATGGACGTGGTTGACTCAAAATTGACCTCAGTCGAGATATCTAAAGATACATATTTTACAAGAGATGATACTACAGTCGGCATTAAAAGCAAAAACACTACAGGAATTATACCATTTCGCATCGCAGCTGATGTTGGCATACATCAATTGATACTGGGTGTGGTAGAGATAGAAAGATATGAACTATCTGAACAACTGCAGCAACTGTCAGGTACTTCTCAAAATACATTAGATTGTGATAAAATAAAGGAAAGGATGTACCTAAGAAGTCGAGAGCCTTCAGATACATTTACCTCGATGATTCGAGGACAGACTAAGAGCATAAAAAAACTGTTCAATGAGCGGATGATACCGGTTGAGATGCGTTCCCAGATACCACTTTTAGCGGACGATGACGGAATAGTCTGGATCCCGGGAGAGGGAATAGCAAAACGTGTAGCCGTCGACAGCGAGACTAAATCCGTATATATCATATCCTTCAAAGAGGTGTATGATGGAAAATGATAACAAATTCAAACTACTGATAAATGAAACTGAGATAGATTCAAGGGTAAAGCAATTAGGTCAAATCATCACGAACGACTATATTGATAAAAAACTACTACTAGTAGGTATACTGAAAGGCTCTTTTGTCTTTCTATCAGACTTGATGCGAGCAATTCAGCTTGAACTCATGATAGATTTCATGTCAGTCTCAAGCTACAGAGGGACTATGAGTACCGGAAACGTTACCATCAGTAAAGATATTTCCACCGAGCTTTCAGATAGTCACATCCTATTAGTCGAAGATATTCTAGACAGTGGAAGAACTCTGTATGAGGTTACCAAAATATTAGAAGGTCGCAATCCTATAAGCGTTGAGATATGTGCTTTGCTAGATAAACCCTCAAAAAGAGTAGTTGATATATCTGCAAAGTATATCGGCTTTACAATTCCCGACGAGTTCGTTGTGGGATATGGATTGGACTTCAAGGAGAATTACAGAAACCTACGTGATATCGTAGTACTGAATAAATACAAAAATTAGAAAAGAGTTTAGATGAACAAACAAAACAGAGGAAGAACCGTTATTCTATTAATTATCGTGGTCGCTCTATTCCTCATTATTTATGGCATTATCGATAATTCTGGAACCAATGACGAATACTATACGATTATTAATGAGTTTGAACAGCATAATGTCAGGGGATTTACACTCGATTTGGGTTCCGGGAAACTCTTCTATAACCTAAAGACCGAACCTGAGGATAAGATTCATTCATATAGTGTACCTGACATCAATTTGTTTATTCTTGATGTTCGTGAGCTTATTAAAGAACACAACGAACTGTTTCCAAACGAAATTCTAGAATATGACTATATTGAAGCATCCAGTATATGGTCAACCATACTGAATATACTCCCCACATTATTACTAATTGGTTTCATGGTGTTTTTCTTAATCAGCTTCAATCAACAGGGAGGCGGACGTATCAGTTCAGTCGGAAAAGCCAGAACGAAGAACGCACAGGAAGACGGTCGAACAGCTACCTTCGATGATGTAGCTGGAGCCGATGAAGAAAAACAAGAGCTCCAAGAAATCGTCGAATATCTTAAGACACCCGCAGATTTTAACCGTTTGGGCGCTTCAATTCCGAGAGGTGTGCTACTCATAGGACCTCCAGGTACCGGTAAAACCCTCTTAGCCAGAGCCGTTGCCGGTGAAGCTGGCGTACCATTCTTTTCTATATCCGGTTCTGATTTTGTCGAACTATATGTCGGTGTAGGAGCTAGTCGTGTTCGTGACCTATTTGATAAGGCAAAGAGAGCCAGACCAAGCATAGTCTTCATCGATGAAATCGATGCTGTCGGACGCCGTAGAGGTGCTGGTTTAGGTGGTGGACACGATGAACGCGAACAGACACTCAACCAACTATTAGTTGAGATGGACGGGTTCTCAACTAACGAAGGTGTTATCGTAATGGCTGCCACCAACCGTGCTGACATCCTTGATCCTGCACTCTTAAGACCAGGTCGTTTTGATCGTGAGATACATGTTGGTTACCCTGACGTAAAAGGCAGGGAAGAGATACTCAAGGTTCATTCCAGAGGTAAACCTTTAGCTCCTGACATTAATCTCGAGACTATTGCCAAGACAACCCAGGGATTCACCGGTGCCGACCTCGAGAACCTCCTGAATGAAGCCGCACTGCTAGCTGCACGTAAGAAACGCAAAGCGATTACACAGGAAGATATTGAAGAATCTTCTATCAAGGTTGTAGCCGGACC
>WRIP01000061.1 GCA_009782665.1 Oscillospiraceae bacterium | reverse complement strand
CTCCTCTCCTTCAAACACATCAATCGCTTCAATCTCTTCAACCGAGAGATCTCTGAAGAGGTTGAGGTGTTCGGTCAGTATCCTGGCACCGTAGGATAATGCTTCTTTTGCCGTAATAGTCTTATCGGTCTTTACTTCAATGGTGAGTTTGTCATAGTCGGTTATCTGACCTACACGTGTATCCTCGACTGTGTAATTGACCTTAAGGACAGGTGTATAGATACTGTCTACCGGGATTACACCGATGACATTACTGAAAGAAGGTCCGGTCTTGTTACGTTCAGATGATATGTATCCGATTCCGTGGTCAAAGGTGAGCTCCATCGATAGCCTGCCACCTTTTTCTATGGTGGCAATATGCCAGTCGGGATTCAACACTTCAAAATCCGAGTCAGGATTGATATCTCCGGCAGTCACTTCACCTTCTTGAGATGTATTGATATATACGGTCTTGGTACCACTGCTGTAGAGTTTTGCCGTTATTCCTTTGACATTGAGGACTATCTCTGCAACATCCTCTTTGACACCTTCGATTGTCGAGAACTCATGTAGTATACCGTCAATTCGTATGGAGACTGCTGCTACACCCGGTAGTGAAGATAAAAGCACCCTTCTCATACCGTTTCCTAGTGTCGTTCCGAATCCTCTATCTAGTGGTTCAACGGTGAATACACCATAGGAACCGTCATTATTCATCTCTACTGTCTCTATTCTGGGTCTCTCTGTTTCTATTATCATATACCCTCCTATGTCGAATATTCGTTAAAATAGTTTGCTAGTATAGAGTAGATTAATTATCTTGAGTAAAATTCAACTATGAATTGCTCATCGACATTTGTATCGATTTCGTTTCTATCCGGTAATCTTAGTATAGTTGCCGTGTTCTCGGATACATCCATCCATGCCGGTTTTGGTCTAGCACTATTCGCTTCAATAGCACCCTTAATTTTATCCAAATCGATTGATCTAACTGACAGAATATCCCCTTCTTTGAGCAGATATGACGGGATATTAATGCGTTTTCCGTTGATCATAAAGTGACGGTGAGTTACTAGCTGACGTGCTTCTTTTCTCGAATTAGCAAACCCAGCACGATAGACGATATTGTCCATACGGCTCTCGAGGATACGCAGCAGGTTTTCACCAGTAATTCCCTGATGCTTAACAGCGATATCAAAGTACTTTGCGAATTGGCTCTCCTGCACACCATAGAATCTGCGTGCTTTTTGCTTCATACGGAGTTGACTTCCATACTCACTGGCTTTTTTTCTTCCTTGGCCATGTTGACCTGGAGCATAGCTTCTACGTTGATACGCACACTTCTCTGAGTAACAACGTGAACCTTTAAGAAATAGTTTCTCGCCTTCACGACGACAATACCTGCAAACTGCGCCGGTATATCTTGACATAACTCTATTACCTCCTGTGATTCCAATCAGCTATTGATTGGGGTTCGGTTAACTTTTCTATTATATACGACGTCTCTTGGGTGGTCTGCATCCGTTGTGAGGTATGGGAGTCACATCCTTAATCATTGTAACCTCTAAACCTGCGGTTGCTAACGCTCGGATGGCAGCTTCACGCCCTGATCCGGGACCTTTTACTAAAACTTCTACTGTACGAAGTCCATGCTCCATGGCAGCTTTTGCAGCTACCTCTGAGGCTTGCTGTGCGGCAAAGGGTGTGGATTTTCTCGATCCTCTGAACCCTAACCCACCGGCAGATGCCCATGAAAGTGTGTTTCCGGCAACATCGGTGATAGTAACTATTGTATTATTAAAGGTAGCCTGAATGTGTGCTACGCCGCGTTCAATATTCTTGCGTTCACGACGACGCCTTGTACCTGTAGTTCCACGTCTTCTTGGTGCTGGCATATATGGTTCTCCTCCTTACTTCCTCTTGTTGGCCATAGTTCTTCTGGGCCCTTTACGGGTACGAGCATTGGTCTTGCTTCTCTGTCCCCGCACAGGAAGTCCTCTACGATGACGCACACCCCGATAACACCCAATCTCAATCAGACGCTTGATATCGAGTGCAGTATCTCGACGTAGATCACCCTCAACCTTGCAGTTGTTGTCGATATATGCTCTGAGTTTAGCGACATCTTCATCGGTTAAGTCTCTGACTCTGATGTCAGGGTTAACTCCAGTGTTCTTCAGTATGGTTTTGGACAAACTGTTACCGATACCATAAATATATGTGAGTCCTATTTCAACTCGCTTTTCTCTTGGCAGGTCGGTTCCGGCAATTCGCGCCATATAAGTATTACCTCCGTTAATTACGCCTAACCTTGGCGTTGTTTGTGTTTTGGATTCGGACAGATTACCATAACGCGTCCGTGGCGTTTGATTATTTTGCATTTATCGCACATCTTCTTTACAGAAGGTCTTACTTTCATCTTTCTACCTCCATCAGGACCAAAAATATTTCAACTTTTACTTAAATCTCCAGGTTATACGACCTTTTGTCAAATCATAGGGTGACATTTCTACCGTTACCCTATCACCGGCTAAGATACGAATATAGTTCATACGAAGCTTACCCGAAATCTTTGCATGTATCCTGTGACCATTTTGGATTTCAACCAGAAATGTAGTATTGGGTAACACTTCCTTTACAATACCTTCAACTTCTAATACATCATCTTTTGCCAAATCAAGATTCCTCCTAGGCAGTTCAACGACTATCTGACCTAAATACTTCCTTAATAGCGTTCCTTAATCTCTTATCATAGAGCAGCATCTCTTCATCCAGTACCGTACCTGTGATTGAGACATGTTTTATGTTCTTCTTCTTTGGTGAAACAATCGACCTCAGCTTACCATTTGCTAGATATAGGGTCTTTTCGTCAGCTGATATGACTGCCAAATACTTATCTTTGTCTCGTCCGGCTAATGAGATGACTATCGTACCTCTTGCTGGCTGCATCAGATTACCTCTCGCCAATCGGTCAGGATAATAGGGTCATTATCGGTAATAGCTATACTCATCTCGAAATGTGCTGAGTGTAAATTATCCATTGTCTTAACCGTCCAACCATCGACTGGGTCTACATATATGTCTTTGACCCCTGCGTTTACCATCGGTTCGATAGCTATGGTCATGCCGGGTATCAACTTTATACCTCTGCCTTTTATCCCGAAGTTGAGTACACTTGGGTCTTCATGTAGTTTTCTACCGAGTCCGTGCCCTTGATATGCTTCCACAATTGAAAACCCATTTTGGTGAGCATGATTTTCGATGGTATATCCAATATCTCCGAGTCTGTTACCGCCAACTGCAATGGCTATCGCCTTTATGAGACACTCTTTGGTAACAGCTAGCAGTTTACTATCTTCTTCAGATATCTCTCCTATTGCAAATGTGGCAGCATTATCTCCGTAAAACCTGTCATAGATTACACCGACATCTATGCTTACGATATCACCTTCAGATACCTTTCGGTTGTTTGAGGGTATTCCGTGAATTAATTCATTGTTTATCGAGATACAGGTGGCATTCGGAAATCCTTGGTAACCTAAAAAGGCAGGTTTTGCGTTTCTGGAGATGATATATTTGGTTACTTCCTTGTCTACAGACAGTGTGGTAACTCCTGCAGCGAGTGCATCTTTAGCTATTTTCAGTGCGTTGACCGATATTTCACCCGCTATCTTCATTTTCTTTATATCTGATGCAGATTTTATGATTACCATGATACTACTTCTCCAAAGCAGCTAGTATATCTCGGGTAATATCATCTATCTGAGCGTCACCGTTTACCGAACTCAGTTTACCGAGTTTCTTGTAGTAACCGATGAGCGGTTTCGTCAGTTCGGTATAGACTGCCAGACGTTGTTCTACCGTCTCTTTCTTATCGTCATCCCTAATAATTAACGTTTCACCGCAACTATCACATATATCCTCGGTTTTTGGCGCATTATAGCTAATATGATAGCTAGCTCCGCAGTTTACACAAACTCGTCTGCCTGACATACGCTCGATGATAACTTCATCGGGAACCGCAATATTTACGACCTTGTCGATGAGAATTCCCATATTGGCTATTGCATCCGCCTGTACTATTGTACGAGGAACCCCGTCGAGTATAAAGCCATTGAGACAATCATCGTCGGCAAGTCTTTCATTCAGAATACCGATTATTACGTCATCAGGAACTAAAGCACCGCTTTCGACAAAACTCTTTGCTTGTTTTCCGAGTTCGGTTAGATTTTTCATTGCTTCACGCAGGATATTTCCGGTACTGATAACCGGTATTGAGAGTCTCTTGGATACTATTTCTGCCTGTGTACCTTTTCCTGCACCCGGTGCACCGAGTAAAATTATTCTCATTTATACCCCAATCCTATTCAAGGAATCCTTTATGATGACGCATTAGCATGTACGACTCGAGTGTTTCGCTGATTTCTAGTGCAACACCGACGAGAATGAGTACCGAGGTACCGCCGAGAGCAATACTTATTCCGGTTGTCTTATCTATGATAATCGGTAAGGTAGCCACGATAACCAAGAATATCGCTCCAATAAAGGTGATTTTTGATATGACACGCTGGATAAAATCTGCAGTTGGTTTACCTGGTCTGATTCCTGGAATTGTACCCGAGTTTTTACGGATATCGTTAGCCATCTGCATAGGCTGATATTGAACTGCTACATAGAAGTAGTTGAAGGCGACGATTAGCACCGCATAGAACGCTGCATATCCCCAGTTATTAGTTGAGAAGAATCCCAAGATAGATGCCCAGAATCCCGATTCAATCGAGAAGAAGTCCCGTATGGTTCCTGGTACCGACAGTATTGAGCTGGCGAAGATAACCGGAAGAACACCGGTCATATTGACCTTTATCGGTATATGGGTACTCTGTCCACCATACATTTTTCTACCGACTACACGTTTGGCATACTGCACCGGGATACGTCTCTCGGCAGCAGACATGACTACTATGAATATCAGCATTGCAAAGAACATTGCAATAATGAGCGGGATAATGACAAAGAATATCGGTTGTGGTAATGCACCGTCTACTTTACCGGCTGCGACCATGAAGTAGGAGATGACCTGTGGTACTATCTTGACGAGATTACTGACGATACCAGTAAAGATGATAAGTGAGATACCACTTCCTATACCATTCTCATCTATCTGTTCACCTAGCCACATAACCAGTAGAGCACCACCGGTAAAACAGAGTACGATTACTACAGCGGCAAACATACCGTCGAATCCGGTCGTATACACAAGTGCATCATTTCGTTTGACTAGGAAGTAATAGACGATCGAGAGTGATATCGCAATACCTACCGTTGTGTATCGGGTAATCTTGGCAATCTTCTGTTGGCCCTGCTCACCTTCACGTGAGAGTCGTTCCAATGCCGGGATTGCTATCTGCAGTAGATTGATGATGATTGATGCATTGATGTAAGGCTGGATGGATAATGCAAAGATTGTTGAATCCGAGAATCCACCACCTGTCATCATGTCAAAAAAGGAAAAAATTGTGTTGGCATTTGCACTCAGCGCTGCTTTGATTGCCCTACCATCTATAAACGGAACCACAATAGCTGCTCCCAGACGATAGATAACCAATACAACCAGGGTGAATAGGATCCGTTTTCTAAGATCCTCGATTTTCCAAGCATTCTTAAAGGTTTGGAACATCGCTATACTACCTCAGCCTTCCCTCCGGCTTCCTCAATCTTCTGCTTTGCAGATGACGAAAAAGCAGATAATCTAACTGTTAATTTCTTGGTAAGAGAACCGTTGCCGAGTACTTTTATGCCATCGGTAGTTCCCTTAACAAAACCTCTTTGCCTTAGTAAAGCTTCATCTACCAACTGCCCATCTTCAAATTTGTCTAGATCATGCAGGTTGATGATAGCAATTTCTTTAGCAAAAATATTATTGAATCCACGTTTGGGTACACGTCTTACCAAAGGTAACTGGCCACCTTCAAAGTATGGGCCTTTACCACCGGAACGGGCAAGTTGTCCTTTATGTCCTTTCCCCGCTGTCTTTCCATTACCGGAACCGGGACCACGTCCTTTGCGCTTTGCAGCTTTTTTGGCTCCGGGTGCGGGGTGTAATTCATGCAATTTCATGAACAACTCCTCCTTTATTGATTTAGAATCTCTATCATGTGTGAGATCTTTGCTATCTTTCCTCTTGTTGCTTCGTTGTCGGGTTGAGTCGAGGTATCACCGATACGACGTAAACCTAATGATTTAGCAGTAGCTATTTGATTGTTAAGGCGTCCCGACAGACTGCGTCTTAACCTAATTACAATAAGCTGCGGTTCAGCTACCTTCTTTGACCTTGAGGTGGTTTTTGTGAGTTTGGCTTCAACAGCTTTTGACTCGGTCGTTTCCGTCTTTTTTGCGGTTTGCTTTTTGGCAGTTGTAGTTTTTACTTCTTCTGCTTCTATAGCTGGAGCGTCAGTCTTCTTCGCTACGGTTTTAGTCTTCTTTACCGGTTCAGTTTCAGCTGTTTCTTCATTTGATGTCTCAGATTCAGACTTGGTAGGAGCTTCTACTTTTTTGGTAGTTCTTTTTTTCGGAGCTGGTTTCTCTTGGTCACCTGCAGTATCGACTGCTTCGGTATCTACTGTTGCTTTCTTTGCAGCAGTTTTCTTGACAGGTGCCTTCTCTTCCGACTGTTCGACTACAGTTTCACTGTCTTCGTTCTCTATGGTTAAATCTTTATCTTCTGCCATACTAATATCTCTCTCCTATATATCACTGACTGCTTTACCGCGAATGCGTGCAACATCTTCAGCGTTTCTTAGTGTTTTCAGTCCGGCCATGGTAGCTGTTACAACATTAATAGGATTGTTGGAACGCAGTGACTTTGTGTGTATGTCTTTAATTCCTGCTACTTCTACTACCGCACGCACCGGACCGCCAGCAATTATACCGGTTCCTGGGATGGCGGGTAGCATCAATACACGACTGGCTCCGAACTTACCGATAACTTCGTGAGGTATAGTTGAACCTTT
>WRIP01000060.1 GCA_009782665.1 Oscillospiraceae bacterium | reverse complement strand
TATATGCCGCACCTCTTTCGGCAAAATATCTTTCAATATGTAACTGGAATATTTTTACGCAGGCTACTTATCCCATTACACCCCGATTAAACAGCTCATTAATAGGCATGTATTTCGCTGATATTCAAACCAATTACACTAGTTTATCATTAGACTATTCCATTATCGAAAATATGGACTTTTCATTCATTGCACAATATTTCGCCACAATAAACGATTCTAAACTTGGCAACATGCAAATATTGATGTTATTTGCACGTTTGAAATATTCATTTTAAAAAAAAATGTTTTGCGCAGCTATTTAAAGCTTGATACCATTCAATGCCAAATCTGTAGATAAGTTGATCGCTCAAAAATTGATATAGACGTAAGCATTTTTGTTCACCGTGCTTCTCAGCGTTACGGCAAACACTATATCTATGGTAATTGACTGCCAAAAAATCCTTATATTGTTTTAAACGTATAGGATAAAGTCGACACGAAACCGGCTTCATAAAATCAATACGATTCTCACGATAAGCTTTTTCAATAGCACATTTGCATATACCCATTACGTCATAATAAGTAAAGACACAGTTCTTTCCATTTACGATTGAAGTAACAATATCATTTTCCCGATCTATATACCCTACTCCTTGCCGGCTAATTACCGCTTGAGCATCAACGGAAAGATCATCCCATATAAAAGGAAGGATTTCCTGTAGTTTTTTAAACTCATCCTTCTCAAGCGGTGCTCCGGCATCACCTTCAATGCAACACGCTCCTTTACATTTCATCAAGTTGCAACAAAAGTAACGTTCAATCAGATCACGGCTAATAATTGTGTCGCCGATTTGAATCATGACAATAAGGAAGTATTAATCAGTCAGGATTAATCTAACTCAATACTAATTAAATTTTCCCCTGTCATTTCATTGGGTTGTTTCAGGCCCATGATATGCAGTAGCGACGGCGCTACATCTGCAAGCATACCATTTGTTACTTTGGCTGAAAGATTGGAAGTGACATAAACGAATGGAACAGGATTTAGTGAGTGAGCTGTATTCGGAGAGCCGTCTTCATTTAATGCATTGTCAGCATTTCCATGGTCGGAAATTATAATCACTTCATAATCATTTTCTTTAGCCATTTCGATTGTACTGTTTAAACAGGCATCAATAGCTATAACCGCTTGCTCAATAGCAACATAAATACCAGTATGACCTACCATATCGCCATTTGCATAGTTACAGATGATGAAATCATACTGATTTGTTTGAATAGCTTCAACCAATTTATCTTTTACATCGAAAGCGCTCATTTCCGGTTTAAGATCGTAGGTTGCAACTTTAGGCGACGGTACCAGTATACGGTCTTCACCGACAAATGGCGCCTCGCGGCCGCCGTTAAAAAAGAATGTCACGTGTGCATATTTTTCTGTTTCGGCTATACGCAGTTGTGTCAAATTGTTCTCGGATATGTATTCTCCGAAAGTGTTTACTAACGATTGTAGAGGAAATGCTACATCCACATTCGGCATGGTTACATCATACTCGGTCATACATACATAGAATAGCTTGAAGAAATCTATCTTTCTATCGAAATCAGAGAAAGCCGGATCTACAAAGGTACGGGTTATCTCTCGGGCACGATCAGGACGGAAGTTAAAGAATATGAAGCTGTCATTTTCCTTAATCCGGCAGTCGGGATTCACCACAATTGGCAGTACAAACTCATCGGTAATATTATTTTCATAACTATCTCTTATTGCTTTGATTGGGTCTGATTCAATGATACCTTTTCTGAATACAAAGGCATCATAGGCTTTCTCGACCCTGTCCCAACGATTATCTCGATCCATGGCATAGTAACGTCCCGAGATGGTGGCAATTTCACCTACCCCGATTTCATCCAGCCTTTGCCTTAAATCTGCCACAAACTCTATACCCGAGTGAGGAGGGACGTCTCGTCCATCTAGTATGAGATGTAGATAAACATCCTTCACATCATTGAGCTTTGCCATCTTAACCAGAGCAATGATGTGTTCAATATGACTGTGAACCCCACCATCCGATAGTAGTCCCATCAGATGAAGTGAATGCTTGCTATCACCAGAGGCATTGCTCATTGCTTTGAGTAGAACGGGATTTTTATAGAAGTCACCGTCCTCAATCGCCTTACTAATTCGAGTTAGATCTTGGTAGACAATTCGCCCGGCACCTATGTTTGTATGTCCTACCTCAGAGTTGCCCATCTGTCCATCTGGAAGACCGACATCCAACCCAGAAGCTGAAATCAAGGTGGAGGGCCATTTAAGACGTAGATTGTCTAGATATGGAGTATCTGCAGTAAGGACAGCATTTCCATAGCTGTCCTTGCTTTCACCATATCCGTCTAGTATCATCAGAACAAGTGGCTTTTTCATATATCTATCTCTTTCAAGTTTTTATCATTTGCTTGCGGCATCGACCAAACTCTTGAAGTCGGATGCTTTTAGCGATGCGCCACCTATAAGTCCGCCATCCACATGTTCCTGAGCTAACAGCTCTTCGGCGTTAGAGGGGTTCATCGACCCACCGTATTGGATGGTTAGAGATTTAGCGACATCGGCATTAAATAACTCTTCTACTATCCCTCTGATGAATCTGCATGCCTCACCAGCTTGCTGAGAGGTCGCTGTTTTTCCGGTTCCGATAGCCCATACTGGCTCATAGGCAATTATGACATGTTCCATATCTTCCTGTGTCATATCGGATAATGCGGCTTTGACCTGACGGGAGAGCACATCCTCAGTTATACCGGCTTCTCTTTCCTCAAGTAGTTCACCGACACAGATGATGGCAATGAGGCCTTTTGAAACCGCCTTACGTGCCCTTAGGTTGACCGTAATGTCGGTTTCGCCGAAGTATTGACGGCGTTCGCTGTGTCCGACTATGACATGGGTTACCCCTGATTCAATCAGCATGGTAACAGATACCTCTCCGGTAAATGCACCGGATTCTTCATAGTGACAGTTTTGTGCACCTACCGAAATGTTGGTGCCTTTACAGAGTCTAGCTGCAACATCGAGACTGGTATATGGTACACATATTACCACATCGCAGTTAGCTCCTTCGATTGCGGGGATTAGTTCCTTTATTAGTTCTGAAGCTTCACTGGCAGTCTTATTCATCTTCCAGTTGCCTGCAAGAACGGTTGCACGATTTGATTTGTCCATGGGTTATCCTCTTCTCATTTTTACTCTTTATCTGCTATTGCAGCAATACCCGGAAGTACCAGTCCCTCGAGAAACTCGAGTGATGCACCACCTCCGGTGCTTATATGGGTCATCTTATCAGCATAGCCATATATCTCAATTGCAGCTGCAGAATCGCCGCCGCCGATTATACTAATTGCTCCGCTTTTAGCAATGGCATCGGCTACAGCCTTGGTGCCTACTGCAAATCTCTCCCACTCAAAGACCCCCATCGGACCGTTCCAGAGTACGGTACCGGCTCCTTCGATTGCGGCAGAAAACCGTTCGATGGTTAAGGGACCAATATCAAGACCCATGAACTCATCAGGGATGGAAGTCTTTGTAATCGTCTCGGTGTCCTCTTTGAATTCCTTGCCTGAGACATTATCGGAAGGAATCAAAAACTCTATACCTTTTTCTTCTGCTAGTGCCATCATGGCTTTGGCATCTTCAATTTTATCGTCCTCAACTCTTGAGATACCGATAGGATATCCGGTTGCTTTAAGGAAGGTGTATGCCATGGCACCACCAATGAGTATTTTATCTGCAAGTAGCAATAGGTTGTTAATGACCCCTATCTTGTCCGAGACCTTAGCTCCACCTAGAATAGCGACAAACGGGCGCTTGGGATCCGAAAGTGCACGACCCATTATCTCTATCTCTTTTTGAATCAAGAACCCGACTGCAGAAGGCAGATATGAAGCGACTCCCGCTGTTGATGCATGAGCACGATGTGCAGTACCGAATGCATCGTTGACATAAACTTCGGCTAACGAAGCTAATTCGGCTGAAAACTCCGGATCATTCTTCTCTTCCTGTTTATGGAATCGGACATTCTCCAACAGCATTACATCACCTTCAGCTAACGCTGCTGATTTTGCTTTGGCATCCGCCCCTATTACATCTTCAGCCATCACCACATCAAGTCCCAGTAAAGAAGAAAGATGTTTAGCAATCGGTTTGAGAGAATATTTCTCATTAAATTCACCATTCGGACGTCCTAGGTGTGAACAGAGAATTACCTTCGCACCATGTTCCATCAGATATTTGATGGTAGGAAGACTCTCCACTATTCTTTTATCATCGGTTATGACACCGTCCACAATTGGGACATTAAAATCACACCTGACAAGGACATGTTTGCCCTTAACATCCAGATCTCTGATAGTCATTTTGTTCAAATTCTGCATAAGCTACTCCTTTGTTTCTTTTTCTTCACATATTATACTTTAAGACAGAAAAATTTCCAACACATGTGACTGAAACCAGCTGATTTTCAGCATCACAAAACGGTATATCTCTAGTTCATATAAACCAAGGAACAAGAAATATGTTACGGTTAATATGATACAGCAAATATACCGAAAATACAGTGTGAGCAAAAGGTTTTACTAAAATATTACAGGTAAAGGTGATTTCGTTTCGCAAACAGCTATCTGCCGTCGGCAAAGAAGAAGAGTGCCACCGTTCCGGGACCAGAATGACTGCCGATAACCGGCCCGATATAGTTTATGTATATATCGCTGGTCCCTAAGATACGCTTGATTTCCTCTGCAACATACTGAGCATCTTCCAGACAATCGCCATGTGAGATAAAGACAGTCTGTCCGTTCGGATTAATAGATGAAATCTTCATACATTCTACGAGTGCATTAAGACTATTCTTTCTTCCTCTCGTCTTAGCAACATTGATGAGATTTCCGGAATTATCGACATGAAGTACCGGTTTGATACCGAGTACGGTGCCGACTAAAGCAACGGTACCTGATAGTCTACCGCCGCGGCGGAGAAACATCAGGTCATCCACCGTAAACCAATGTGCAAAGTTTAGGCGATGTTCCATGATATATTCATATACTTCGGTTATTGTCTGGTTTTGTTTTTGAAGCTGAGCCGCGTAGTATACCATCAATCCCTGACCGAGGCTAGCAGAGAGGGAATCGATTATATATACCTTACGCTCGGGGTACTCTTCCATAAGTTGCTGTGCGGCACTGAAAGCCGAGTTCACCGTTCCGCTCAGACCGGAAGATAAGGCGATATACATGATGTCGATACCTTTTTCCAGGTAGGGACGAAAGATATCGACCAGTTCTAGCAGGTTGAGCTGACTGGTTGAGGAAACACTTCCGTGACGGAGTCTGTTATAGAAGTCGGGTAGGTCATAATCTGCATCAGAATAGGCTTTGCCGTCTAGAGTGACGGCCATAGGGATCACTTCGATGGCTAATTCCTCTATCATCTTATCATCGAGATCACAACAGGAATCGGTAAATATAATATATTCACTCATAGGTGAGTTTCTCCTTAGACATATAAATGGCTGTAAACAAGTATACCCGCATCCCTATGTTACATAAAAATCTGCAACAGTTAATGTGCGTATATGTGATATGCCAAGTATACACGTAATTAATAATAATATCTACTAAAAGTATTATTTGCCGCTGAACGATACTAACCGGCATGAACAAACTGTAAAATATCGTAATGACTGAGTTACAACCATCGATATATACTATCAATATACAGTTGCTTATTGTAGATACAAGAACTGTATACCTCTTGTTTCCAAATATCTGAGCAGTAGCGATATATTCTCGCAGTTCTTGGATATTCTTATCTTCTGGTCGTTGAAATAGAGTATTAGGTTTTCTGTTCTGATTTCAGCTTTTGTGATTGCATATATCGGATAGAATTTTTCTTTACCTATCATTCTTCTGAGTGAGAACTCAGCAGTTGAGGCGGTAAACCTCCATCTGCGAGTTGAGATAATCACTAAGATACCTAAAATAGCCAATAGTAACAGGCATATGTTTAGTATGATATAGGTTGTGTCGATAAGAATGTTTGAAGTTGGATTAATGATTAACATAAGGATGAGGAAACCTCCAAAGACAGCAACTGTTAGGATCCCGGCCAACAGATTGCTCTTGTTTTGTTGCACAACAATCGGACTTTCCCATTCAACTGACCTACCTGAAAGCAGTATAAAGGGATTATCGGTGAGAGAATTCAACTGATTTACAATCTCACCGGTACTAGAGATGACAAGTATGCCGGGGACATATTGTGAGGTACAGGTATACAGATAATGAGTAGAAACAACAGTTAGTAGCAAGTCGTTAATTCTTGAGATGACATCGGTATAGAACTGACCTCCGTTATAGCTAAACTGCCATAGATACTCGATGTTGTCATATGTGAAGGAAACTGTTAGATGCCCCGTCTCGAAGTTAGTTTTCACGACCAATTCAAGTAGGTCTAGAGAATCCTTGACTAGTGTCAATAGCTGTAAAAAAGTAGCTTCATAACTCTCGAAAAGATTCAGATTCGCAGTACTACAAAAGAGTATATCATCTGACAGTCTGATCGGTTCATCGTCTTCATTTGTTGTTGAAGCCAGCAGACTCAGATACTCATTAGGATCTATTGAAATTTCAGTTGAATCTGAGATGCTGGTTATCAGTTTCGCAATATCATTGTGAGTCGAAGATATTCCCATACTCTCTAACAGTTCAATCTGAATCTCAATCGGCACCGATTCATATCGCAAACGTTTACCGTTGATATAGAATGGAAGTAATAATCCTTGAAGCTTTTCTACCAGATCACTATATCCTTCCGAGAGGGTAGAGATTTTTAGTGGTTTCTTACCTTTTCTGTGAATCCGAAGAGAAGTATTCTTGAGAGTAACCAGAGATATATCGTCATACAAACAGGTCATCTGCTTCTTAAAAGCTTCGGTCATAACCAAACCCGTATCATTAACCCTAAGTAACCATCTAATACAGCGAATCAGGTAGTATATCGAAACGAGAAGTAAGGATAACAGCACCAATACTTCATATACTCCGGCTGGATTATAATCTCTTAAAAATGCCCACAACAGAGTACCAATAGAAATAAAGAACCACATAAATCCGTTAATAACGGTATTTTTGGGTAACCGAATCATGAAACCGGTCTTTTGCTTATTAATAATCATACCAGCAACCTTAAGCTGTAGCATGAACATACCACAATTCTTTGTCGTTCTGCGTATAAATAGTATTTTAGTTTTGTTTTTCGAAATAATGCTGCCTTTGGAGTTTTCTAATG
>WRIP01000059.1 GCA_009782665.1 Oscillospiraceae bacterium | reverse complement strand
AAATGCAGTAATATCCACTTCGTCAATGTTATCCTAAGGTTTTTGTAAGCAACACTATTCCTTCCCATCAGAATTGTTTAATCACTTACCGCAGTGTTCAGAACTAGTGGAGTATTCTGAAGTGCCTATATATTCTTAAGTAACGTAGTTCTCTAAAAGAACTTAGACTAATCAATAAGGGCTTTTACAAGCCCCCGCTTCTGTAAGCGGTGGGTTATTGACTATGACTGAATTTTCTCTAGTCTGACAGCACAAACCTTGAGTTCCGGTTCCTTAGCTGTCGGATCATATGCCGAATTGGTTATGAGGTTGACCAAAGTATCTTTGAAGTGGAACGGGATAAAGATAATGCCAGGTTTAATTCTATCGGTCAGTCTTGCCATAGCCGTAATACTTCCTCTTCGGCTAGTTACCTTCATCTCTTCACCATCCGATATATGAAGCGTCAGGGCATCTGCCGGATGTATCTCAGCATAGCCACCCCCCGCTATTTCCATTATGGCCTCGGTCTTTTCTGTCATACTCATGGTATGGTAGTGGTAGAGAATCCTACCAGTTGTGAGTATAGTCGGGTAGTCATCATCAATCGTTTCGAGTGCAGTAGTATGTTCCACCGGGATAATCTGTGCTTTTCCCCTCGGGAAACTCACCGAGTGAAGCACTTTGGTGCCGTCCTCTTCCCCTTCTTTTATCGGCCAGAAGACTCCTTCATGTCGTTCAATCTTATCATAGCTCACACCGGCGTACTGTGGTACTACAGTAGCTATCTCGTTCATGATATCTTCCGGTGTAGTCATATGGTTCTCGTAACCAAACCTTGACATGAGTTCTAAAAGTATAGTGTAGTCAGGCTTTACTCCCCCTTTGGGTTTGACCGCCTGTCTTACCGACTGTATACGCCGTTCGGTATTAGTAAAGCTCCCATCCTTTTCCGCAAAGCTAGCCGCGGGTAGTACTACATCTGCCAACATGGCAGTTTCAGTCAGGAAGATATCCTGAACCACCAGGAAATCGAGGTTCTCGAGTACTCCTTTGACATGTGCGAGGTCAGGGTCGGATACCATCGGGTTCTCCCCGACGATATACATCGCTGACAAACCCTTCTCCATCATTTGTGAAACGGTATATCCTTCCGATTCGGGCAAAGACACCGACCAGGCTTTCTCGAACTTCTCGCGGTTAGCGCCAACCGACACCGGTTGGTATCCCGGGTAGGAGTCGGGAAGACATCCCATGTCGCAGGCACCCTGAACGTTATTCTGTCCCCTTAAGGGGTTGATTCCGGTACCTTCTTTGCCGATCATTCCACAGACGAGTGCTAAATTAGCTAGGGTATATATGAGTTCCACTCCGTTGGCATGTTGAGCAATACCCATTCCGTAGTAGATAGCACTTCTTTCTCCCTTGGCATAACATTCGGCAGCTTGCTTTATGAGATTAGCATCCACACCACAGATCTCGGAAGCATACTCAGGGGTATATCTATCTATCATCGCAAGCAGTGAGTCAAACCCTTCAGTCCGCTCATCGATATACTCACGATCATAAAGTTTTTCGTTGATGATATGGTTTATCATTCCATTAACTAAAGCTATATCGCTTCCAGAGTATTGCTGCAGATGGATATCTGCCACATCGGTAAGAGCGATTGCTCTCGGGTCGGCAACTATGAGCTTTGCACCCTCTTCAACCCGTTGCTTTATATAGCTACCGATGACCGGATGTGTCTCGGTGGTATTGGTGCCGATAACAAAGATAGTATCGGCTTTTTTAGTATCTTCAATCGGATTGGTCATTGCACCGCTGCCCAAGCACTCTGAGAGCGCTGCTACACTGGTCGCATGACAAAGTCGGGCACAGTGATCGATATTGTTAGTCCCTATCACTGCACGGGCGAATTTCTGTATCAGATAGTTTTCTTCGTTGGTGATTCTGGCAGAAGCTAAAACGCCTATGCTGTCGGCACCATCTTTTGACTTTACTTGATTCAATTTCTCTACTATTAGAGCATATGCTTCCTCCCAGTCAGCTTCAACCAAACTGCCATTCTTTCGGATGAGGGGTTGAGTCAGACGGTCTTTACTATTAATGAAGTCAAACGCGAATTTGCCTTTGACACAGAGCAGACCATTGTTTACTGCCAATAATGTTGGCTCTACTCCGACTACCTTGTTGTCTTTAACCAACAGTTCCAGCTGACAACCTACACCACAGTACGCACAGGTCGTACGGGTTTTAGTTACCTCCCAGCTTCTATACCGGTTGTGTTTGATGCGGGGCATGAGTGCCCCGACCGGACATGCCGAGACACAGTTTCCGCAGGAAACACATCCGGCAGATTCGATATCCATATCGAATGGAGTGTTTATCTCAGTCTCAAACCCACGGTTTGAGACAGCCCATACACTGTTTCCCTGTAGTTCACGGCAGACTCTCACACATTTTCCACAGAGGATACACTTAGAGCGATCGAGATAGAAGAATTTGTTGGATTCAACCACCTCACCGATACTTTTCTCTCCCGAAAAACTATCCAGCATCACCTCATACTCATATGCGTAATCCTGGAGCTTGCAGGCTCCAGCTTTTTCACAGGTTAGACAGGAGATATCATGGTTGGAGAGCATTACTTCCAGCAGCTGTTTTCTCATCGAAACCACTAGCGGACTGTGGGTCTTAATCCTCATGTTTTCAGTCACAAGTGTGGCACAGGAAGGCAGGAGTTTAGCAATACCTTCAACCTCGACGATACAGATTCGGCAGGAACCCTCGATTTTGAGTCGCTGGTCATAACAGAATGTAGGTATCTCAATGCCGTTTGCGGTCGCTGCCTCGAGGATGGTCATGCCTTCTCTGACTGAATATTCTTTGTCGTTTATATATACATTAATCATTGTATCCTCCTTAACCCTGCACTATCGCTTTAACCGGACAGTCAGCCATGCATGCACCACATTTGATGCATTTAGTAGCGTCAATGGTGTGCTTTTCTTTGAGGTTCCCGGAAATAGCCGAGACCGGGCAGCTTCTGGCACATTTGGTACAACCTATACAGCTATCTGTAATGGTAAAAGTTAAGAGTGCCGTGCATTCTCCCGCAGGGCAGCGCTTATCGACAATATGTGCGATATATTCATCCCGGAAATATTTCATAGTAGTCATCAGGGGATTAGGAGCAGTTTGGCCGAGGGCACAGAACGAGAGTTCTCGTGCGACCGTAGCTAGCCTCTCGAGTTCATCGAGATCCTTCAAGGTGCCGCTTCCATTGGTTATCCGCTCGAGTATCTCGAGCATTCTGACCTGACCTAGTCGGCAGGGTGCACATTTACCGCAGGATTCTTCCACCATGAACTCCATGAAGAATTTAGCTATACCCACCATACATTTGCTGTCATCCATGATAATGAGGCCGCCCGAACCCATCATCGATCCTATACCTTTGAGCGATTCGTAGTCTATCGGAGTATCTATATGTTCAAGAGGAATACATCCGCCGGAGGGTCCTCCGGTCTGTGCGGCCTTGAAGCTTCTGCCATTTGGGATACCTCCGCCGATATCATAGACAATCTCGCGGAGAGTGATACCCATCGGTACCTCAACTAAGCCAATGTTGTTGACGTTACCTCCTAAAGCAAACACCTTGGTACCCGGAGAACCTTCGGTACCTGTCTCTCTAAACCACTCTGCACCATTATTTATGATGCCTCCCACATTAGCTAATGTTTCGACATTATTTATGAGAGTTGGTGATTCGAACAATCCTTTGACCGCAGGGAAGGGCGGGCGAAGTCGTGGTGTTCCACGCAGACCCTCTATCGAGCTGATGAGTGCGGTTTCCTCACCGCAGACAAATGCTCCGGCTCCAAACCTGATGGAGACATCAAAGGAGAAATCAGAACCTAGAATATTGCTTCCGAGATAACCGGCTTCTTTAGCTTGGGCTATGGCTATCTCGAGTCGATGTATGGCTAGCGGATACTCCGCTCTCACGTATATGAACCCTTCATCCGAGCCTATGGCATAGCCGGCGATGGCCATCGCCTCTATGACCGAGAAGGGATCTCCTTCGAGTATGCTTCTGTCCATAAACGCACCCGGATCGCCTTCATCAGCGTTGCAGACGACATACTTCTTGTCACCGGAAGCATTCATGGTTATCTCCCATTTTAGTCCGGTAGGAAATCCTGCTCCACCTCGACCTCTCAGACCCGATGCTTTAATTACATCCACCACCTCGCTGCGACTCATGTTTTCGAGTACCTTCTTTAGTGCTAGAAAACCGTCATGTGCGATATAGTCGGAGATCTCTTCGGGAGCTATAAGACCACATCTGGCAAGTGCCAGACGATGTTGCTTCTTATAGAAATTGGCATCAAAGAGCGACACCGAGCTATCGGCGCCTTCCTCTTTGAACAATAACCGTTCAACTGGTCTTGAAGATACGATATGTTCTTCAACTACTTCAGCTACGTTATCGGGATCGAAGTTGGAGTAGAAGCAATCATCCGGCTGGGTGATAACTATGGGTCCCATTGAACAAAGACCGAAACACCCTGTCTTTATTACCTCGACCTCAGTAAGACCAGCCTGCTCTATTTCACTAAGGAAATTCTCATAAACTTCCATAGATTTTCTAGACATACACCCGGTTCCGGCACAGACATATACTCTTTGTACGTTCTTTTCACTTGACATATATTATTTGCTCCTTTATTCATACATCGCTAGAACTTCTGCCAGCCTATCGACGGTCATCATACCGTGAACATCACGGTTTACGGTGATAGCAGGAGCCAGAGCACAGGCACCGATACAGCGGCTGGCTGTAAGGGTAAAGCGTCCGTCAGGTGTGGTTTGATTCTCTTCAATATTTAGGACTTTCTTTAGCTCCTCATGTATCCGTCCGGCACCTTTGATGTAACATGCAGTACCAAGACATACCGATATCTCATACTTACCTTTTGGCTCGGTTGAGAATCTGGAATAGAAGGAGGTTACCTCAAATACACGGGAAAGCGGAACCTTCATCTCTTGTGCTACCAGTGCCTGTACCTCTTCCGGGAGATACCCATGCTGCTCCTGGATAATGGTCAGTACCTGTACTAGAGAGGAGGGTCCAGTGTTGTTAACTCTGATGATTTCAAGTATCATCTGTTTTTCTTTGTCGTCTTTCACAAACCACCTCATTTGATATTTATCTACTGTATATGTTTAATGACACTAGCTATGTTACTCGGTGTCCTTTTCGACCCATGTATCGGTGTAGGTCCCTTCACCGGCATAGTACATATGATCCATCTTTATGACAAAATCATACTCTTGGCAGTCCATGACCCCACGATTTATGGTAAAACACACGGTGTTCACTCCTCGGTAGTAGGATTCGGAAATCCAGATATGTGTATCATCCAGACCGGAGATTATGGCGATATGCCCATCGATTCCGATGAGATCTCCCGGCTTAATTTCTCCCGATAACAACAGTTCGGGAGATAGTGGCAGCTTTTCACCGATTTTTGAAAACTCCTTCTCAATCTGTGGGTAGTCGCCTGCCCCAATGTCTCCTGTATCGATCCCCCCGTTGACCATCGCCCAGCTGACAAATCCACTGCAATCAAGTCCGTTGGGATACCGATTACCCGATGTAAAGTATCCAGCATTCTGATAGTTGGTGAGCGGAGCTCCCCAGATAGCAGGTCCAGCTACACTCCTGACGATTGTCTCATATTTATCCACCGACAGATATAGTCCGACGTGATAGTATCTGCCTTCACCGTCACAGTAAGGTCTACCGGGATGCGGTGACATACGTCCATTTTCGTAAAAATATGGAACCATGTAGGGCATCTCGAGGGTGATGAATCGTGCGGCAGCTACCACCGCACCTCTGGTGCCGGGTCCCCCGGCATCATCAATTCGACTGAGCAGAATTCGGTCCATCATGGCAGCTTGTTCATCGGTATAGTAGTATGCTGGGATGAACGCCTTGTATTCATAGCTTGGTAGGATTATACAGTCGGTTATCACCACTTCGGTGGTGCCGGTCATCCCATTACTGGCTGTGGCAGTAATGATGACCGTTCCGTTATCGTATCCGGTTACCAAACCCTCATCAGAAACAGTTGCTACTGTTTCGTCTGAGCTGCTCCAGTTCACGGTTTCATCCACCTCACCGGTAAACTCTATGAAGGTATCAAACTGCTGTTTCCCTCCAAATGGCAGGTAGGTTACCTGACGAGGTATGACAATCGAAAGTATCTCATCCGGTATTTGAGGTGGTAGTTCGATTGGCACCTCTTTTGCGACATGTATTACCGTGACTTCTTCAACTGTTGGTTCCGGGATTGGTTTTGAGGGGGAAAAAAAGTCAGAGAAGAAAACTGCGAGCACTATTGTGACAGTCAATATCGTCGCTGCAGGGATAATGAATCCGAGAGGTATCTTTCGTTTCTTTTGAACCGCTCCTTCGAGCAGCTCCGGTGGAGTAATCTCTGGAGTTATACTAACCTGAGGTTCAATAACATCCGTCTCAGTGGGGATATCTGTTGGAGTTACATATTCCGGTTGTTTGTCCTCTGGTTCCGGTTTAAGTTTAGTCTGTTCAAGCTGTAGACCTAGCCGTATCAGCTGTAATAGATATGACTCTGTTAGCTGTTGTTCGATGGCTGTTACTTCGAGCTCAGTTGTAAGTCTATCAGGTTTCGTGAACGACAGATCCCCGAGGCGTTTACGGATTTTATCCAACAGGGAGTTTCCTACTATATTCTCATCTACTGGTTTAGTGTTGGTATCTGATATATTTTCAGATTTCTCGGTGTGTTCAGAAGATTCTTCCGTGTGTTGGAGTTCGTTTGACTCGTCTATTTGTAATTCAAGTGCTTCTATTGACTGTCCAGTTTCGTTTGCTTCTTCAGTTACATTACAGTCGCTTAGCTGTTCTGTTTCCTCTTGAAGACTATCATCAAGGTCGTTGCATGTGTAATCGACGTCAACAGTAACTATGTCGTCGTCAGACAATATACTCTCGGTTGTAGTCTCAGAGTCGATGATCTCATAATTGTTCTGACTCTCGTCGGTTAGTTCACCGTTAATATCCTTCTTTTCTACCACTAGTTTCTCCGGGAATCAACAGAAATGTTTTGAGTTGAAACAGTCAACCATTCGTTTTTCGTAAGATGATTCAGCATAAATATTCTGTAAAAAATATACTCTCTTAGTCTATATTGACCGACCTCTTTCGTCAATAATCTGAACATAAGTTATATGCCAAAATTTTTCAATAATTTCTGTTAGTTTAGTCTGCTTTATGTCGAGAAGTCTAAACGTTC
>WRIP01000058.1 GCA_009782665.1 Oscillospiraceae bacterium | reverse complement strand
CAACCGACTGCGACCGTTAGAAAATGGAACACATGTCCGGTTTGACATCTCACACGATACAACTCATCTTGAAACATCATGTTGCTGTAGATACTCATCGCGGTATCCAGATTTTCAAGAGCCTTCCTGTACCTAAAGCTAGGATCATTAAGATTATCAAAGAGACGTTGACGAATAGCTTCAAAGCGTTCTTCGTCTTCTTTTGATTTTGCATAGAGGATCTTGGCTTTACCTAAACATTGTGTTGCTAGATCCTTCATCTCAGCAGTCGCTTCGGTGCGTTCCCAGGAACGCGGGTAGAGGTCATTTCCGATACCATTAATGATAAACGTCTGACTAAGATTATTGCCTCTTTCAGTCGCAGGTACAAAATAGTCAAAATCAACTCCGTGCCTGTCGTTATTGATTGAACTCCCTTCAACCGCGACTAGTAGTGCTACATCATCAGCGTATTCCTTCTTGATTTTATCAATGACCCAATCGGTAAGTGATAGATTTGACATTAGTTTTATCTCCGTTTCGGCTATTAGTATGTCTTGCAAGATTATTGTAATGGCAAGAAGATAGATAATTCAATGCTGATATTTGTTTAACTAAATCTATACCTTTAAAAGAAATACTCAGGTTTACGACAATAGATTGTTTTCATATACGATATCATCAGATATAATGGGGACAGTGACAGAGTAAACAGAACTAACGGTAACGGAATATCAGACAATATATAGATATAGGTGGCGAGTGGATATGGATGTAACAACCTTTCATAATGAGTGGTGGAAAGAGAAGATTGTATATCAAATCTATCCCAGAAGTTTTTGCGATTCAGATAATGACGGTATCGGAGATATAGCCGGGATTATCTCACGGCTGCCATACCTGAAAGATTTAGGGGTAGGGGTTATCTGGCTATCTCCAGTCTATGCCTCACCAGATGCCGATAACGGATACGATATCAGTGACTATTACGACATCAATCCCAAACTCGGCAGTATGGATGATATGACTAAGCTTATAGAGCAAGCGAAGAAACTCGATATCGGGATAATGATGGACTTAGTCATTAACCATACTTCGGATGAACACGAGTGGTTTACCAAAAGCCGCAACAAGATAGATGATTACCGCAACTACTACATTTGGCGAAAGGGTAGAGGTAAAGGTAAGGCGCCTAACAACTGGACCAGCTTTTTTATGGATGAGGTCTGGGAGTATGATCATGCCAGTGATGAATACTACCTTCACCTATTTCACAAGAAACAGCCCGATCTGAACTATGAGAACGAAAAGGTAATCGCTGAAGTAGAGAAGATAATGCGATTCTGGTTGGATAAAGGAATCGTAGGATTCCGTTGCGATGTCATAAACGTGCTGGTGAAGGAGACATTTGAAGACGGTAAAGGTTTTCCAATAAAAGGTCTCGAACACTATAAATCGAAAGAGCAAAACCATCAAATTCTCAGAGATTTAAGACAGAATGTACTCTCTCATTATGACTGTTTCACGGTAGGTGAAGCGGTGATGGTCAACTTGGAGGAAGCCAGATTACTCTCGGAACCCGACCGAAAAGAACTTGATATACTCTTCTATTTCGATCATCTCGAGGTTGACCGATATGTTTCGAGGTATATCCCTAAACGATTCAATGCATTAAAACTACTAAAGGTGCTGACCAAATGGCAACAAGGACTTAGCTGGAATGCAGTATACTTCGAGAATCATGACCAACCACGTATTGTCTCACATTACGGTCAAGATAAAGAATATTGGGAACGTTCAGCCAAGCTAATCGCCACCATGCAGCTAACCTTGAGAGGAACTCAGTTCATCTATCAAGGACAGGAAATTGGAATGACTAACTTTGACTTTTCTTCGATTGATGAGTTGAGGGATATCGAGAGCTTTAACATCGACCGATTGATGAAAAAACTCTTCATCCCCAAACCGCTCAGATGGAAATGGATAAAGCTATCTTCAAGAGATAATGCACGTACACCGATGCAGTGGGATGATTCAGAATACGGAGGGTTCTCGACTATCAAGCCTTGGATTGGAGTGAATGCTAACCACAAACAAATAAACCAAGCTAGTCAAGTCGATGATCCAGAATCCCTCTTAAGCTACTACCGCCAGCTGATCCAACTCAGAAAAGATTCCGATACCCTAAAATATGGAGAGTTCGTATCAGTATATGCAAATAGTCATCTAATGGTATTTGCTCGAGTACTTGAAAGTGAAATCTATCTGACGTTACTCAACTTCAGCAGTAAACAGAGGAAAATACCTCTACCGCTTTCCGGGGAGGTCGTTATCTCCAATCTTTTAAGAGATGAGTATTGCTCAACACTTGAAGCGTATGAAGCCATTGTCATTAAGAATGACCTAAATGCGGAGGTTGAGTATGATTACATATGAGAACAACATATTTAGATTGACCACCGCTAACTCGAGTTATTGGTTTAGAATAACCGAATTCGGTCATCCGGAGCACATATACTACGGTACTAAACTAGAACCGAATCAATCGGTGGAACCATTGGTTCTAAAGCGTACTGCAGCTATAGGGTCTTCGGTTATCTATGATTCTTCGGATGATACCTACTGCTTAGATAATCTATGCCTTGAATGGTCGGGAATTGGTAAAGGAGACTACCGGAATACTCCTGCCGAAATAAAGATGCCGGACGGTAGTTTTACTGCTGACTTTGTCTATTCAGAACACTATATATATGATGGAACTGTCGGTATTTCTACTCTGCCAACTGCGTATGGTGATAAAGATGATTGCATGACACTGGTAGTCACATTACAGGATGAAAGTAACGAAGTAGTGCTGAAACTATACTATACGGTATATGAATCAACCGATATAATCACGCGAAGAGCTAAACTCACAAATATGAATGAAAATTCGCTCTCTGCTCGAAAGCTGATGTCTCTATCGCTGGATATGCCGAACAAAGGGTTTAGATTTGTCACCTTTGACGGCGGTTGGATAAAGGAAGCCAACATGCATGAGCGAGAGATATCCTATGGTATCTACGTCAACTCTTCCACCACCGGCTCTAGCAGCAATCGTCATAATCCCGGTTTCATACTGGCTGCTAACCAGGCTAATGAATCGCATGGTGAGGTCTATGGCTTTAACCTCATATATAGTGGGAATCATTATGGTGCGGTTGAACTCTCGAATCACGATCTATTGAGGATACAGCTAGGTATCAATCCCTACTGCTTCGAGTGGGAGTTAGAAAAACATCAGGTTTTTGAGACTCCTGAAGCTGTAATGAGCTACTCGAACGAGGGGTTCTCAGGTTTGTCCAAGCAGTTTCATAGTTTTGTGAACGAGCATATCGTTCGAGGAGATTGGAAGAACCAAAACCGCCCGATACTCATAAATAACTGGGAAGCTACCTTCTTCAGATTCAACGAATCTAAGTTGTTGACACTAGCCAAACGTGCCAAACGCCTGGGTATTGAGTTATTTGTGGTGGATGATGGTTGGTTTGGTAAACGAGATGATGATAGCGCAAGTCTCGGGGATTATACTGTAAACAAGAAGAAGTTCAGGCGAGGGATAAAACCCTTTGCGGAAAAAATACATAGAATGGGTATGCTATTCGGCTTATGGTTTGAACCGGAGATGATAAGCCGCAACAGCAATCTCTTCAGAACGCATCCCGAGTATGCACTTACCACTCCCGGTAAAAACCCTGCTGTCGGCAGGAATCAGTTGGTACTGGATCTCTGTAACCCACAGCTACGTGACTATATTGTTGAACAGGTGACCTCAATCATCGACGATTGCGGTGTTGATTACGTCAAATGGGACTACAATCGTCATATATCCGATGCATACTCGGTAACGATTAGTAACCAAGGTGAGTTCTTTCATCGATACATCATGGGAGTCTATGATATACTCGGCAGAATCTTTCTTACCCGCCCACATATACTGCTCGAGAGTTGTTCTAGTGGGGGTAACCGATTTGATCTAGGGATGCTCTGTTACTCGCCTCAGATCTGGACCTCTGATAACACCGACCCGATAGAACGACTGAAGATTCAAGAAGGTTTATCACATCTTTATCCCTTGTCAAGCATGGGAGCACATGTGTCAGAGTCACCTCACCAACAAACACTCAGAAGAACACCACTTGCTACCCGGTTTAATGTATCAATATTCGGCTGTCTCGGTTATGAGATGGATCTCAAGTATCTGACTCGAGAGGAACGTAAAGAGGTTAAAGCTCAGATTGACTTCTATAAGAGACATCGAGAGACACTACAGTACGGTCGATTCAGTAGGTCAGATTCAGTAAAGGATAATAAGGTGATTTGGCAGTGCACAAATGATTCTGGAAAATTTGGAATAGTTGGATTCTTTCAGACCCAGACCACGGCTAGTGAGGGATTCGACCGACTGTATTTACAACACCTAAATGAAAGCGACCGATATATAGTCAAGAGCAACAGTCAACGGCTCTTCCTGAACCAATTTGGAGGATTAGTTAAACACATATTTCCCTTTACACTCGCTGCTGATGGGTTCATACTCAGAAATCTGAATAAATACTATAGTCTTGCTAGCTGTATGGAAGAATATGAAGGATACGGCGATATGCTAGGGCAGGGAATACTACTCAATAATCAGTTCATGGGTAGCTACTACAATGATAGAACTAGGCTGCTAGGAGACTTTGGATCAACCATATATACCTTCAATGTGATTAGCTAAGAATAAGGAGATTGGCATGGATAGAAAAAACGACAGACGTAATATGCTCTGCTTCGGACTGGGCACCATCGGAAGAGATATGTTTTTCTCTATGGTGAGTATGTACCTATTGGTATTCGTTACCGAAGTTATGGGGGTATCGGATGAACTTTTAGCATTATTCACGATAGTGCTCACCATCCTTCGTATCTTTGATGCGGTTAACGATCCCATAATGGGAGTATTAGTGGACAATACTAAAGGAAAATATGGCAAGTTCAAACCCGGTATCATAATAGGAGCATTAGTGGGTGCAGCAGCAATGCTAATGATGTTTGCAGATATCGGTCTTAAAGGTGTCGCATATGTTGTGGTATTCGGTATCAGTTATCTGTTATGGGATATATTCTACGGACTAAATGATATTGCATATTGGTCTATGCTACCTGCACTATCTACCGATCAAAAGCAAAGAGAGAAGATAGGGTCGTTTGCACGTATCTGTGCCGATGTTGGGTTATTTAGTTGTGTGGTTGGTATCATCCCGGTGACCGAAATGTTAGGTAAAGCACTCGGTAATCCTAAACAAGGCTGGTTCGTGTTTGCGCTGATATTGGTTTTTCTCATGCTGGGTTTTCAAGCGATCACCGTTATCGGAGTGAAGCAACCAAAAGGTTACTTCAAGGAAGAAGAAAAAACATCTCTGAAGGAGATGTTTCAGGTGCTATTCAAAAACGATCAGCTGTTATGGATAGCCATATCTATGTCATTATTTATGATAGGATACACAACTACAGCGAACTTTGGGGTACATTTCTTTAAGTATGCCTACGGTGATGAAGGTATGTATTCTATCTTTGCATTAGTGCTGGGATTATCTCAGCTTATCGCATTAGCAGTGTTTAGCATTTTTTCTAAACGGTTTAATCGCAAAACCCTGTATAGCTACAGCACGCTGCTAGTAGTGGTCGGGTATATATTGTTTTTCTTTGCTCCGATGAATATGGTATTCATTGGGATAGCTGGTGTACTGTTATTTGTGGGTCAGGCGTTTATCCAGATTCTGATGCTTATGTTTCTCACCGATACTATAGAGTATGGACAGTTAAAACTCGGTAAAAGAAACGAGAGCATCACCTTCTCGGTTCAACCCTTCGTGAACAAAATTGGAGCTGCTATAGCTAACGGAATACTCGGCATCACCCTCATACTCTCGGGAATTAACAGTGCAGTAACTGCCGCTGATGTTCCAGACGGTGGTATCTTCACATTGAAAACATCCATGCTGCTTATTCCTCTGGTAGCGATAGTAGTAGGGTATATCATCTATGTTTTGAAGTACAATATTGACGAAGCGAAATACTCCAAGATAGTGGAAGAACTAAAGAGTAGGGGAGACATAACCGAGTAATTTACTGTTTTCGAATCTTGGCTATGACATTCTTGAAACGCTCCGTGTTATATATGACCGGAACCGGATAGAGAGGATTAGCTTCCTTAGCCGCCCACCGTATCATCTGAGGTATATCCTCCTCCTTAATGAAGTCAAATCCAGTATCTATCTGCATATCCCTGTTGAGCTTTTGAATTGCTTCAATAAAGGCTAGAGCCTTCTGCTGCTGGGTTTCACCGCTAATACCGGCAAAATTTGCTAACCTAGCCAACTTCTCAAAGACGGATTCTCCGTAATCGGATAGCACAATTGGTAGTATTACAGCATTTGCCAGACCGTGAGGTGTGTTATATAGCCCGCCTAAAGTATGTGCGATGGCATGAATATTGCCGACACCGGCACGGGTAAAGGCAAATCCTGCCATATATGAAGCTTCCAGCATCTTATCACGCGCATCTAAATTAGTCCCATCTTCATAAACTAGAGGCAGATTCTCAAATATCAACTTGGTGGCCTGTTCTGCAAAGTTTAAGCTTTCTTTAGTGTTGTATGTCCAACACAGATAGGCTTCGACAGCATGGGTAAGTGCATCCATACCGGTAGCGGCTGTGATTGATTTCGGCAGCCCGACCGTCAGTTCAGCATCAAGTACCGCATATCTAGGAATCAAAGATAGGTCCATAATGGCATACTTGTGATGGGTATCGGTATCGGTCACAAGTGCCGCAATAGTCGTCTCACTTCCCGTACCTGCGGTTGTAGGTACGGCGATGATAGGAACGACTTTTTTCATTATCTTTAGTAGTCCACCGAGTTGTTGTACACTTTTTCTCGGACGTGCTAATCTGGCTGCAGCACCTTTAGTTGCATCTATTACCGAACCACCACCTACTGCAATAAAGCAATCACATTTAGTCTGTAAGAATCTGCTGTAGATATCGTTAACAGTATTCACGGTAGGGTTAGAGGTTACGCCGGTATATGCCTGATATTCAAACCCTGAATCTCCAACGACTGCCATAACCTTCTGCGTTATTCCCGCCTGCATTAAACCTGCATCGGTCACCACCATAGGTCTCTTAAGTGAGCTTCTTGTCAGCAATGACGGTATCTGGTCGATTCCTTTTACAATTGTTGCCTTGCGCCAGGGTAATATCCGCGCAGCAATATTGAAAATAGATTGAAATGTTCGGTAGTACGCATTTTTGATTGAAAACATATGCTTTTCCTTTCCGTAACTAACTCTATGTTATCCTCCTGCAGCAGGAGGAAAGAAATCGATTATATCCCCTGTAGAAAGTGTTCTTTT
>WRIP01000057.1 GCA_009782665.1 Oscillospiraceae bacterium | reverse complement strand
TAACTCGTGATAAAAAGGTTGTGGTATTTCATGATTCAGATCTCGCCAGAACCTCCTCGATTGACCAAAAGATACTGGATATCGATTACAATCAATTGAAACAGATTAAGGTATATGGACGTGAAGAGATACCATTGCTGGAGGATGTACTGGCAGTTCTAGACAAAAATCTGCCGATAGTCGTAGAGATCAAATCGGAAGGGGGTCGTGAATGGGTCAACGAGATCTGCCGCTTAACCTATGAGATACTGAGAGGTTATGACGGGATATATTGCGTTGAAAGTTTTGATCCTTTGGCAGTCGCTTGGTTCAAGAAGGCTGATCCCAGTATAATCCGGGGACAACTGTCGATGGCTGCAACGGGATACAAGGGAACGACCAATCCTTTTACCGGGTTTCTACTACACAGTCTGCTATTGAACCTGATAAGTCGACCGCATTTCATCGCCTACCAACATGAAGACAACTGTTTAGCATTAATGATTCTTAAACTGCTCAGGGTCATGATCTTCAGATGGACTATCAAGAACCAGCAGCGACATAATGAACTCCTTGCGATATCTGACGGTCTTATCTTTGAGGGATATACTCCAGAATCCAGATGGTAAAGAGGAAAATATATCGGTTTACTCTTTTTCATTCGATAACCGGACGAAAAGATACAACTACATTATCCATGTTATATATATTTCCTAAGACTATATGGAAAGGTAATGCTCACCGAACACTTGTAGCGGGAAAATTGCCTATTGACAAGAGATGAAAAGTGACAGTATAATCAGAAAAATTCTTTACGGAGAAATCTATGTTTTCTTTTGACAATACCATTATGCAGGTTATTATCACGCCCTATCGGTAACAATATCGAAGTTGCCGAGACGGACTGGTTGTAGTGCTGCATCGGCTTAGTATATGAGACTCTGAGATGATGCAACATTTCAGAGTTTTTTGTTTTGGAGGAGATTATGGCAATAATCAGAACTAAGGATCTGACAAAAACTTATCACACACGAATCAAAGCAGAAGGTTTAAAGGCAGGTTTCAGCTCATTGCTAAAGCCTGAATACAAGGATGTGACCGCGGTCAACGGGATTGATTTAGAGATAGAAAAGGGTGAAATCATTGCGTTCATAGGACCTAATGGAGCTGGAAAATCTACCTTCATAAAGATGCTGTGCGGCATTCTGTATCCCACTTCGGGTGAAATATCGGTACTCGGTATGTCGCCTATAGAAAAACGCCGCAGCTTGACCATGAAGATAGGGACTGTGTTCGGGCAAAAATCACAGCTATGGTTTCATCTGCCTGCATTGGACAGTTTTACGTTACTGGCAGCTATCTATGAAATCAGTGATGCTGAGCGAACACGGCGTGTGGGAGAGCTCAGTGAACGTTTGGATCTGACGGAATTCCTGACTACTCCGGTCAGAAGACTGTCATTGGGTCAACGGATTCGTTGTGAAATAGCTGCTTCACTGTTACATGAACCTCAATTACTGTTTTTAGATGAACCAACCATCGGTTTGGATATCGTGGGTAAACAAGCGGTACGGGAGGTAATACTAGAGAGCAACCGTGATAGAGGGACTACTGTGTTCTTAACCAGTCAT
The DNA here is from genome assembly GCA_009782665.1 of Oscillospiraceae bacterium. Classification (GTDB taxonomy): domain Bacteria; phylum Bacillota; class Clostridia; order Oscillospirales; family Ruminococcaceae; genus WRIP01. The sequence goes on along the minus strand of WRIP01000057.1, from coordinate 5,820 downwards.
GATCCCATGGATGTGGAACATCTGGCTCAACGCACGGTGGTTATTGATAACGGAAAGATTGTTGTGGATGCATCGCTTGAGCAGTTGAAACGGGAATACATAAAGGAAAGGGTAATAGAGATAAGCTTTGTGACACCGCAGAGGCTTCCACAGCTAGACAACGTGAAGGTAACGGTAGAAGAAGGCGGTCTTAAGGTAAGGCTAATGGTTCAGGATAACCTCGAAGAGATACTGCGAAACCTGTCGACCCTGGAAGGTATAGCGGATATTACCATATCCCATCCTCCGATGGAGGAGATTATCGCCTCTATTTTTCGAAAGCAGGGTGAAGTGGGATGAAACAGTTAAGGAAATACTTTGTCATCATGCGGGTAAGCTTCACTAACACACTCACCTACAGGGGAGCGATATTCGCTAAGTTCATCTTCTATACCCTCTTCATATATATCTTTATGAGTCTGTGGAGAGCTATCTATCAGGAAGGTAGTGTACACGGATACGATTACGTTCAGATTGTCTGGTATTTGATTATGACCGAGTTTGTCGGATTTGCCTCAGGAGCAGATATCTATCGTACCATGAACGAGGAGATCAAAACGGGTGCCATTGCCTACCAACTGAATCGACCGACACACTATGTGGCATACCAATATGCCAATGCGCTGGGACAGTCGATTGTGAATATCCTCAGCTTCGGGGTACTAGCCATTGTGTTGGGATATGTCTTTGTAGGACCGCTTGAGACATTCAGCATGCATACGGTAGTACCGTTAATCATATCGATTCTACTCGGTATTACACTGAATTTCTTCATCTGCATGTTGATAGGTCTGACAGCATTCTATGTTGAGGACAACTATGCCTTTTTCCTCATATACCAGAAGGCTACCTTTATGCTCGGTATGTTTTTACCGCTAGAGTTTCTACCCGGTTGGTTGCAGAAGATATCACAAAACCTGCCATTTTCCTATGTGCATTGGGCACCAGCTCGAATTCTGGTCGATTACTCACCCGAAATCGGGTTGAGGTTGATTTCTTTTCAGCTTATCTGGACTATAGCAGCCGTTATCCTGACGCTACTCTGCTACTCTACGGGGGTAAAGCGTCTTGTGGTCAATGGAGGTTAACCGATGAAAAAACATCTAAAAATCTTGAAATGCTACTTTCGCCTGAATTTAGCATCTGCAGTTGAATATCGTGCGAGTTTTATCTCACAGGCCTTCGGCATGGCACTCTCTAACAGTACCTTTATCTTTTTTTGGTGGATAGCATTCAGCCAACTGGGCGGCAACATTGCCGATTATTCCTTTCTTGATGTCATATTCATCTGGGCAGTTACCAGTACAGGATATGGTTTATCTAAGATATTCTTTGCTAATGCATCCAGAATTACTCAACTTATATCCACCGGAGAACTCGATACCTATCTGCTGCAACCCTGTAATATACTGCTCAGTGTGATATCTGCCGGTACCACTCTAACCGCATACGGTGACTTCTGTTACGGAATAATACTGATGGCAATCGGATACACTAGAGATATATATGCCTGGGGCTGGTTTATTGTAGGAGTCTTTATCTACGGGATACTGTTGACTGCTATAACTGTCTTTACCCATAGCTTGAGTTTCTATATGGGAGATGCAACGGTACTAGGAGCATTGTCCACCGAGTTTGCCATCAACTTCGCTATCTACCCCGAAAAGATTTATGCTCCACTAATTCGAACGCTGATGTACAGTTTAGTGCCGGTAGGTATAGCGGTACACATACCTTTAAGTCTCTACCGTGAATTCTCATTTGAGGTTACCTTAGCTGCAGTGGTGACAGTTATTGGCTACTGTTGCTTCACATATTGGTTCTTCGGTCGAGGACTAAAACGCTATGAGTCGGGGAATATGATAGCGACCAGAATCTGAGACAACCGATATAAATTGACTGCTCAGGCAGTAGATAACGAAGATGGGTTTGCTTTCAGTTAGCCGTCAGCTTCTTTGACCGAGTCTGATGACTAAAGTTGACTGCCGCAAACGGGTACATATAGTTTGCGGCTTATCTTATGCTGTGATAAAATGGGTAGCAGACAGAGACAAAACACGACACGGTAATACAGATTTGGTGACCAAGTATGTTCAGATATCCGTTAGATGGCAATGAGATTCTACGAAAAAAAAGACAGTTAAGACGGCTATTGTTGGAAAAAGACAACCTATTACCAAAACGAATTGCGTTGTTGTCCGGCAGTACCATCGGTGAGATTTCAGGTATTCTTGAACTGTTTCTTCTAGATTCGGGTATTAAGCCTCTGTTTCACATAGGGGCCTTTAACCGATACTATGAGGACTTGGTGTTTTCAAATCCAACTCTTACGGAGTTTGCTCCTGAGATCATATATATTCATATTAGTATCCACAACATTGAAGAGTTCCCGTCCCCCGGAGACTCACCGGAGGTAAGAGCAGAGATAAGGGCAGGTGAATGGGATAAACTGAGCAGATTATTAGTTGCCGCTCAACAATACAACTGTCCAGTAATAATCAACAACTTTGAACTGCCTTCGATTAGGATTATGGGTAACCGTGATGCATATGATGTTAACGGCAGGGTACGTTTTATCACCGAGCTTAACCTCATGTTGGCAGACTATGCAGCCGGGCATGATTACATATATATTAATGATATTAACTATCTTTCGGGATGGTTTGGCTTAGAGCAATGGGCAGACCCCGGATACTATAATGCATATAAGTATGCGGTTGCTCCCGAAGCTATCCCGCTGTTATGTCTGTCAATATCCTCAATCATCAAGGCGTTATTCGGTGGAAACAAGAAGGCGTTGATGCTGGATCTCGACAATACCCTATGGAATGGGGTAATCGGTGATGATGGAGTTGAAGGGATCTTAATAGGCGCAGAAACCCCTAAAGGGATGGCACATGCAGAGATACAGAAATATGCCAAAGAGTTAAGAAGAGTAGGAATATTACTCGGAGTCATATCTAAGAACGATGAAGCGTTAGCTAAAGAAGGGTTTACCCATCCATCCTCCATATTAACCGAGGCAGATTTTTCAGTATTTCTAGCCAACTGGGACGAGAAAAGAATCAATCTGCAACAGGCAGCCGATAGCTTAAATATCGGTACCGACTCTTTTGTCTTTGTCGACGATAATCCGGTAGAGCGCGAACGTATACTCGAATCGGAGCTATCGGTTGAGGTTGCTAGTTTTAAGTCTATTGAGCGATTACCTCAGACGTTGTCCATGAGTGGATACTTTGAGGTTGTATCGTTGTCGGATGATGATCTAAAGCGAGCCGAGATGTACAGCGAGAACCGTATGCGAGAGAATGCGATAAAGGAATTCAGCGACTACTCAGAATATCTGAAATCCTTAGAGATGAAGGCATATCTTTCGGGGTTCAGTACCGAACGAAGGGAAAGAATAACCCAACTGATAAACAAGACCAATCAGTTCAACAACACCACCCGTCGATATACAGCAGAAGAGATATCGGTAGTAGCAGGAGATGAGCGATATATAAAGATAGCAGCTAGATTAACCGATAGATTTGGCGATAACGGACTGGTTTGTGTACTCATAGCCGAACTAAAAGATCATAAAGCGATAATCGATCTGTTCATTATGAGCTGTAGAGTGTTCGGTAGAGATCTGGAGTATATATTGTTTGATGAACTCATAAGACAGGTAACCGCTAAAGGGGTAGACACAATAGAAGGCATATATATACCGACCAAGAAAAATACAGTGATAGAGAAATTGTTTTGTCAACTCGGTTTTACCGAGGTTGAGAGTCTGCCAGAGTCTATCCGGTATGAGTTTTCACTCAACGATTCACAAGCCCGGGAGACTGATACAATAGAGGTGATATATGAATAGAGCAGAGATACTTGATAGAGTACAGAATATCTTCAGAGATATTTTTGATGACAATGATATACTAATAACAGATGAGACTAATGCGACCGACATCGAGGATTGGGAATCTTTGGAACAGATAAATATACTGGTAGCAATTCAGAAAGAATTTTCCATTAAATTCTCTATAGATGATGTCGAAGGACTAGAAAATGTAGGTCAGACAATCGATTTAATTGAAGCCAAGTTATCCTGATGAGTATTGAGGAAATTATGGAAAAGAGCGATAGAAACGGTGTTACACTGGTTGTGGGAGCTGATAGCGATATCGGAGCGAAGTTAATTGAAACTATATCAACAGATGTAATAGCACATTATTATCTTTCGAAGGAAAAAGCCGAAGCGACCGCATCAAATCGAGATAATCTGTGGTCGGTTTATGGAGATCTGTCCTCGGTCCCGGGTATCACTGAGTTCATTCAAGGTGTTGTAGCAATAGATAGACATATATCGAGGATTGTTCATCTGCCGTCATCCCCTGCAAAACCTAATCGAATCACCAAGTTTGATCCCAATCGATATCTGAGAGAAATCAATATCCAGGTGGTCAGCGCAGCAATGATTCTGCAAGCCTTTCTACCGGCTATGGTTAAAGATAATTTCGGTAGAATAGCAATGGTTTTGACATCATACTGTATAGGGGTCCCTCCGAAGTATCTCTCAGAGTATGTTTCTGCCAAGTATGCCCTGATGGGGTTAATGAAGTCATTGGCTGTCGAATATGCCGGAAAAGGTATTACGATAAATGCGGTAGCTCCTTCCATGACCGAAACAAACTTTCTGAGTACATTACCCGAATTTGAGATAGAATCAACCGCAAAAGCACATCCCATGGGACGTATCGCCACGCCTGAGGATATAGTCGGGATACTCGGTATGCTACTAAAGCAAGACATCGAGTATATGACCGGTACGATTATCCCGATAACTGGCGGGACTGCCTTTTTTTAAGAGAAACGAACATGAGTGAAATCATCTATTGTCAGCTACAGGATGAATATCTAAACGACCTGAAGGATTTCTGCAAGATCTATTGGGGAGAAGAACATCCGCTCATCCATAACCAAGAGCTTTTTGATTGGTACTACCGCAGTGGTGATAGTATAAATATGGTCATGGCATATGAAGCATCAGAAGATGGTAGTATGAGGGAGATAGTAGGGGTATGCGGATATATTTTGACCAACAGTGGAGCAACCCCGGATGTTTTTCTATCATATATACTCACCAAGAAGGGGGTTCGTTTCGGCATCTCCTTAAGGTTAATCGAACAGATTCGGCTCATAACTCATGCGAGAACACTTAACTGTAACAATATCCGTCGGAATACGGCTGGGATATATGAATTCCTAGGTTATACAGTAGCGGATATGTGTCATTTCTATCGCCTCAATCCCCTCTGTACAGAGGTAACTTTAGGGTGTATCTCAGAGTATGTTTTGCCAGAAATCTCTTCAAAACACATATCTGCTCGCGAGATAACCACCCGACAGCAACTGAATGATTTCAGTTTTATCTCATATGAAGATAACCGTCCATATAAGGACGGAGATTATGTGGCTAGACGATATCTAGAATACCCATTTCATCGGTATATGCTATTTCGACTTTTCGATGAAGAGAAGGAGGCAATAGTAGTTATCAGAAAAATACAACATGAAGCAGTTTGCATGCTGCGGGTTGTGGACTTTATCGGAGAAGCTTCATTAATCGGTAGTACCGGTCACTTCCTGGAAGACTTGACGATAGCTCATAAGGCGGAATATGTCGATTGGTACTCTTTCGGGGTAGAACTAAAAGATATGCAGCAAGCCGGATTCACTCTCTCTAGACCAACAGATGTGAATATACTCCCCTTATATCTGTCACCTCCGGTATATGAG
>WRIP01000056.1 GCA_009782665.1 Oscillospiraceae bacterium | reverse complement strand
TGTGGCAACGATGGTAAACACAAAAGAGTTGAGTAGTATTAACGCAATAATTCTGATATCTGTAGCAACCAACTTTGAACCGTACTGAATTAATCCAGCAGTATTGATGGCTACAAATGCCGCCAAGCTCATCAATCCATAACATAGGATCTGTTGCAAACTCATACTTTTTGAGCTTATCGGAGCAGATAGATTTCGCATAGTAACAGCCGGGCGACGGAAAGCAATGGTAATATTGCTGACGCATAAGATGACAAGGATCAGTAACATATATGGTGTCATTCTAGCAAACAATCGATAGTTTTCATTGACCGGTTCACTCGTACCGAACTGCTTCTTCTCGACATCTACTCTAGTGGACAGATATTCAATTACCACATCAGCAATAGCCGTTTCATCCTTATCGGGGTTTGCAGTACTGTATACTCGAAAAAGATTTAAGTACTGGTTGACGAGGCTATCGGCAAAATACCCCATTGCGGATTCGGTGGTTATGACCGTCTCAGCTTTTTGTTGCGAGTTACCATAAAAATCATTTCGAAAACCGTAGGGGAGAATGATGATATAGTCGGTTGCATGATAGAAAGCTGCATCCTGCAGTAGGTCCTTGCGGTCCTCTATTTTGACCTCTTCACCTCGTCTAGAGAGAAATGTGACAATTCCTTCAGTAAGAGATGAGGGTTCATCTCGGTTAATTACGGTGAATTTAGGCTTAATCTCGGAGAAATCCGGGTTATATATTGTGGCGGATACAGAGGTGATAACAACAGAAATTGCAATAAATATAGCGAAGTACAGCAATAATGACATATATCGCCGTTTGATTATGAGTAAACAAGTCTTAAATACTTTCATAGCGCTGCCTCCTGATAAAAACTGAAGTGATTGCGAACATAACCACAACCATTATGAGTATGATACCGATATTAATAAGGTATCTATCGTAACTATCGTAATAATATAGACAATAGAATGCATCAGTGATACGTGCTGCAGGGTTCAACCAGGCTACCAGTGGTGCTTCTTGCATTACGGTATAGTTGATACCGGTAACCATTAAGCCGGAAAGAAAACTGCAAACCATGGAAACACATATCAGTATAGCTATTTTTGCCTGTTCTTTGAGTTTCGACATCACCGATATAACAGATCCGAATGATACGCCTAGTAAACACCCTATGAAACAGGTAAGTAACACAAGCCAAAGCTTATTTCCGAAGTTTATCTTCAAGACAAATATGATATATGCGACCGAGAACAGTGTACAACAGAAGTGTACCGTGATACCTCCAAAGAGATCGAATAATATCATCTTGAAACGTTTAACCGGTGACATCGTTGTGCGTGCACCGAGAGGCGAAAGGTTAGCTTGCAGTAATGTAACTGAGGTGAGACCTTGAAAAGATCCATACATACAGATCATCGCCAATAGGGCATAATAATAGTTGACCTTATCGGTTGGAGGATTTCCTGCCAAAGAGATTTCCTCAGTGTAGTTAATGTTTTGAAGGGCTGACGAGACTATCTCATAATCCCCGTTATTCATCAACAACATATCGTTGACAGCATTCTTGGTATGTTGATAATGCTCGAGAACACTCCTTATGATTGTCTGGTTCAAACCATCCTCCACAACAATCAGTTTGGGATCAGGTTGGAAGAGAATGTATCCGTCAACTACTCCATCTGTTAATATTCTATCCGCTTCAGGAACATTATCAATAATCGTCAGAGTAAATAGTTTGTCATCATTATCTCCTTCTATTGATTCAAGTGTTGAATAGAGATAGGGATCTTCGCGAAAACTCATGTTATCAACGATACCCAGTGATATCTCACTTAATTGTCCACTTTCATCAATTGATGACATCGTTGCAAAAAATAGGGTTGCAAGCATTACCGGAAAAATCCATGTCCAGATAAGAATATCCCTGCTTCTGAGACTATATAACACTCGCTTTGAGTAAATATTCCAAAACATAGTTTTCTCCTTTCTTAATCTTTCAGCTCTTTACCGGTAATCTCGAGAAATACATCGTTAAGGGTCGGAGGTTCGGTAAAGATATGCCCGAAATCAACATTTGCTTTTCGCAAAATATCTAGTATGGAGATCAAATGATGCCCGGAGATTGTACAGCGAGCGGTTAATCGATAGTCTGAATAGTTTACTTGAAATAGTCCATCAAGTTTCTTTATATCATCCAGTACAAAAATAGGAAGGTCATAAATATCGATTGTTAGTTTTTCTCCCTCACGTATCATGGCTTTCAGTTCCTCCTTAGTGCCGACAGCCACGGCTTTGCCCTTATCCATAATCATGATTCTGCTGCAAAGCTGTTCGACCTCTTCCATATAATGTGAAGTATATATGATAGTAGAACCATTACGGTTAAGCTCACGAATACCTTCGAGTATATGGTTGCGACTCTGCGGATCCACAGCAACGGTCGGCTCATCCATAAATATGAGTTCGGGTTTGTGAGCGATTCCACAGGCGATGTTTAGCCTTCTTAATAAGCCACCGCTAAGTTTTTTTGGTAAAAATTTCCTGAAGTCGGCTAGACCCGTGAACTCAATGGCTTCCTCAACTAACAAACGTCTTTCAGATTTAGCGGGTACATATAGTCCACAAAAGTAGTCAATATTCTCAAAGACGGTTAACTCGTTAAACACTGCGACATTCTGCATGACTACACCGATACGACGCTTAAGATGATAACTCTCGGATTTCATAGGTTCACCGAATAGATTAATCTCTCCGGTACTGTACTTAAGTAGTGATAGCATACAGTTTATTGCGGTGGTTTTTCCGGAACCATTAGGACCCAGCAACCCGAAAATCTCACCTTCCGATACAGTTAGATCAAACTGATCTAGTGCAACCAGGTCGCCGTATCTTTTTGTTAATCCTTTTACTTCAATCATCGCAAATACCTCCTAGGGTTTATGTGTCTATTGTAGTTCTTAACCACCAACGTAAACAGTGAAGGTTGTCACTATTTCATCTACCGATAATGTGACAAATGTCATTACCTAATCAGTAGGTTTAGGATATAATATGAGTAGTATAGCTGAGAGGACGAAACAACTTGCAAAGGCTAATTGATAAACTATTACTACTCGGATTATGCTTGATGATACTCTCGTTCTCTGAGATCGAGTTGATGTTTCTAGCATCGTTACTGACCGCTGTGGCAATCAGTTCCTTTAGTGAGTATTTTGAAAACATCCTGTCGAGATGTTTATCTGTTATCTACCTGATGCTATGTATACTGTTTCCGAAGTTCATCGGTTTTCTGCCACTGATAGTATATGATATGGCTGGATACGATAAGGTATATTTTAAGTACAGTTGGGTAGCTATAATCGTTATCGATGTTTTCACATCTCCTTTTCCAAGCTACATCAGAGTGATACTAATATCATGTGTTGCATTGCTGTTGCACTATAGAACACAGCAACAGATAAAGATCCGAAATGATTTTTTCACATTAACCGATAAATCAAAGGAGTATTCCTTAAGACTGGAACGCAAGAACCAGCAACTGATGGACAAACAGGATTACGAACTGCGCCTTGCAACACTGAGCGAACGCAATCGAATTGCACGTGAAATACACGACAATGTAGGGCATCTGCTTACACGTTCAATACTACAAGTAGATGCCCTTAATGTTACATACTCGCAGAATAAAGAGATACTGGATGAGCTTCATATTCTTAAGAGTACGATGTCTGAAGCCATGAGCAGTGTCCGTAACAGTGTTCATAACCTACATGATGAATCATTGGATCTGAGAGTACAGATGGAAACTATATGCAGTGAGTTTGAATTCTGTTCGGTAAGCTTAAGGTTTGAAGCAGATAACCCATCAACTGCAATAAAGTATTGCTTTATTGCAGTTACTAGAGAGGCGCTGAGTAATATTGCTCAGCATTCAGACGCAACTAACGCATACATAATTATTGAAGAACACCCGGCATTTTGCACCCTATCAATCCAAGATAATGGAAGGATAAAGCCAACAGATGATATCAACGGGATTGGATTGAGGAATATGTCAGATCGCGTTGAAGTACTAGGCGGTATTTTCCGCAGTGAGTATAGTAACGGATTCAAGATATTCATTTCTGTACCTAAGGAGCATGACAAAGCATGATAACTGCAATAATCGTTGACGATGACAATTTCATCTGCACTTCGCTTACCATAATACTAAAGAATGATCCAGACATTGATGTTGTGGCAGTCGGGATCAGTGGGGAACAAGCTATCTGCCTATATGAAAGCCATCATCCCGATGTCCTACTTATGGATATCAGGATGGGACAACTCAACGGTCTTGAAGCTGCTGAGATAATAATCAGAGATAACCCGGAAGCTAAAATAATTTTTCTGACGACATTTGCAGACGATGAATACATCGTAAAAGCGCTGCGCACTAAGGCAAAAGGATATCTAATAAAGCAGAATGCAGATGCCATAGCACCTGCAATAAAGGCGGTAATGTCAGGACAGAGTGTCTTTGGAAGTGAAGTTACTTCAAAGCTTCCTCTACTGATTGATGATATTTCAAAACCTGACCTATCTCGGTTTAGTATCGTTGAACGTGAAATGGAGATTATCGAGTTGGTAGCAAAGGGACTAAATAACAGGGAAATCGCAGACAGATTGTTTTTAAGCGAAGGAACTGTCAGAAACTATCTGAGCACGATACTAGAAAAACTAGAGATACGCGACAGAACTCAGTTAGCGGTTATGTACTACAAAAGCGAAGGACTACAACAAAAATAGCTGCTATAGAACAAAGATATTTTCATATTAATGTAAGTCATATGATGAGGATGTAATAGTCAAATGAAGGAATACTCGTTCAAGAGCTCTAAACAACTTAAACTCGGTTGTAGTCTACTTTACTGGTGGAGTACTATTAATCTGTTTCTCTCGTCGTTGATTCTTCTTTCGGTTGTTACCGGTTTAGCAAATTCTCCGTTACTATCAATGGTATTTGAAAAAGAGGAAGTCGAACAACTAAGTTTTGTAACTATAAAAGCACTTAACTGCCTTACGATTCTATATAATTCCTATGCAGTAGCGATGTCAATAATGGTTTGGTTTGTTGTGAAAAATGCTCTGCTTGCTAAACAACGATGGGCTTTTTGGGCGCTTGCTATTAGTATTGCAATTGCAGAGGTATTTGCATTTGTCGCTTCAAGTCCACTCCAGCACACTCGTTGGCAGGTCAATATGGTTTTGAGTTTACTGTATATATTGGGGATGACCTTGAGTGGCATTGCATTAACAAAACAGAAAACCGAGCAGTCACCGTAATCTCTGATTCACGTTTGTAATACGTCTACTATTACAAGAAAAGAATAGTAGTAATGCATACGATAGGATATGGCACTCCTGAAATATATCACAAGTATTGGGTGATGATTATGAGAAAACTAATTGAGTAAATAGTAACAAAGAAAACACGAGTTTTTTTGGGAGATGTATGACATGAATCCGATACAAAAAGGCATATATGCGCACTATAAGAGCAATCATTACGAGGTCCTCGAATTCGCTAAGCACAGTGAAACACTCGAAAGTATGGTTATATATAAAGCCTTGTACGGTGAAGGTGAGACTTGGGTACGTCCGTTGTCAATGTGGGAGAACTTGATTGAAGTAGACGGTAAAGCCGTAAAGAGGTTTACGTTTGTTGGTGAGAGTTATAGTCAGAACTAACTCTCATAAACCTATCGATTTCTAACATCAATGTTGTAAGTGTAAAAAAGCAAAAAAACTCAAAAAGCTTAGCTTGAATAATGGATTGTTTCGTTGGAATTGACGTAATCACTGATAGATAAAGTGTAGGTAAAATATATTTGCAAGCAGTCCGGTTTGTCAATGCTATAATGAACTGAATTAATATCAAAAAGAGAAAGGCGAAAAGATGAAGATATTCGTGATTAATGGAACAGAAGTAAAGGGTTGTACATATGCTATAAAAGAGACATTTCTAGCGACACTTAGTGGGGAGCATACAGTTGAGGAAATTTATCTACCGTCCGCTTGCCCTGAGTTTTGTACTGGGTGCAAACAGTGCTTCTATACGGACATATCGGTATGCCCACACAAAGAATACTCTATGCCAATATGGCAAGCTATAAGTAGTGCAGATTTACTCGTGTTTACCTCTCCAGTGTATGTTTTTCATGCTACAGCTCAGATGAAAGCACTGCTAGATCATTATGCTACCAAATGGATGGCTCATTCACCGGAAAAGCAGATGTTCAAGAAACAAGCAGTAATCATCACATGCGCAGCCGGAGCCGGTATGGGTAACGTCATAAAGGATATTGGAGACAGTCTGAAGTATTGGGGTACAGCTAGGGTATATAGAATCAAACAATCCTTGTTTGATTCTGATTGGGAGCGTGTTTCTGAGAAACGTAAAGGAAGTGTGATTAAACAAAGCAGGGAGATTGCCCGTAAAATAAAACCAACCGATAGAGTAACCCCTTCTATCGGTATAAAGCTTCGCTTTTTCATAATGAAAAGCGCACAAAAAATGATTCATAATGATTTACTAAAGAAAGGTCAGCCAGAAACACGTGATCATATCTATTGGCAAAGTAATGGATGGTTAAACGGCGGAAAACCATGGAAATGAGTATAGATTATAGTATATGGCAAAATGACTACGAGATTCGATAATTCCAAAAGTCGCATAGATAAATAATCCAGAATGAAGTATCAAGACATGCCTCATAACATTGTATTGAGCATGGTAGAAACAAAAATCCTTACTAGAAAACACAATGACAGAATAAAGGTTAAAAAGGTTAAGAACATCTACCTAATGACATACATAGATATTTCAGAGGTATTTTTTCTATTTTATATGTAGATCCTTTCTACTCTTGAAGTCAGTGCACTCGTTAACCCACATCCTTCATTATCACCGATTAACGCTGCTATCTTTTGAGAAGACAGGAGGTTTCCACTCTCATCACGTCCAAAGAAGGTTACCTCGTCTCCGATCATACAAGAAATATCGGTAATGTCAATTTGACATTGATCCATACAACATCCCATGAGCCTTGCTCTTTCTCCCTTAACCAGAACCGGAGCATGCTTCATTACCAACTCCTCTTTCAATCCGTCACCATATCCGACCCCTACAGTTGCTATGGTAGAATCTCTATCACAACTATACTTGTTGCCGTAACTCAAACTATCACCTATTTTCAACTGTCGGATATTGGTTATATAGCTTCTGAAGGAAGCTACTTCGGTAATAGTACCGGAACCTCCGCTAGGGCTATCCATATACAGTATACGACCTAGTCTGACAGCAGAAAGATTGTAGTGACTATACATTTCATATCCTGCACTACTCGAAATATGGATTCTTTCAAGTGATATTCCCGAAGAGGATAGCTGACAGACACCATTCATGAATAACTCATACTGACTGACGGTAACAGATGTATCGGTACAGTCAGAAAAATGTGAAAACGCTCCGGTTACCTTAATAT
>WRIP01000055.1 GCA_009782665.1 Oscillospiraceae bacterium | reverse complement strand
GTGCTTGGTTCAAACGGGAACGCCGTGAAGAAAACATCATCGAAGGTAAAACATACTTCGAACGGGAACTCAGAAGACACCTGATTAACATACCCTCAAATATGGCGAGTGATTTTGCACAGGCAGTTGCTAAACGACAGAAGTTCGCCTCTGCCGATGATATGTATGCCGCATTAGGGTATGGCGGGATACTCATGTCCCGAGTAATCCCCAAGGTACGGGATGAATACAAGCGGATGATCTCCCCCGATGAAGATCCCGCAAAGCTCTTTGATATCCCGTTAACCAGACCTAAGAAAATACCCGATGAGGTCATTGTTGAAGGGATAGATAACTGTCTCGTGAGGTTTGCCAACTGCTGCAATCCCCTCCCGGGAGACGACATTATCGGATTCATAACCCGCGGGCAGGGGGTGACGGTACATAAGACCGACTGTACCAATGTCACCACTGGACGGTATCTGGATGAAAACTCACTCAGATGGATCAATGTTCATTGGAGCGACACCATCAAGGATAACTACCGGGCCACGCTGGATATTATCGCACTCAATCGCGATGCATTGCTAGCGGATCTCACGGCTGCACTCTCAAATATGCATATCCCTATCTTCGCTATGAACGCCAAGATTACAACCGATAAACGCGCCATGGTGGTGACCACCATCGGGGTCAATAATACCGAACACCTGAAGAGTATCATCAGCAAACTGCAGAAGATCCGAGATGTTCAGGTGGTGGAGAGGTTCAGTAAGTAGCAACGATATGAGGGTAGTAATACAAAGAGTATCTTCAGCATCACTGAGAATAGACGGTAGCGATGCCGGTCGTATGGGACCGGGAATGGTAGTTCTGCTCGCGGTGTCAGAACTCGATAAAGAGCAGCTCACCGATGACCAGATAGCAAAACTGGCAGCAAAGACCGCTAACCTGCGTATCTTTGATGACGGAGAGGGCAGGATGAACCTGTCGGCAGTCCAACTCGGACTGGCAGTCATGGTAGTATCGCAGTTCACCCTGTATGCCGATACAAGGAAAGGTAATCGACCTTCCTTTACCGATGCGGCTACAGCTGACTTTGCCGAAGCGATATATGACCGGTATGTCGCGAACCTGTCTACATTTGGACTAAAACCCTTTCTGACCGGTAGTTTCGGGGCAGATATGGAGATTGAGCTGACAAATGATGGACCGGTTACGATAATAATCGATACAAAGGAATGGCAGGATCATGGTTGATGTAACGACATTAAAGTTGGGAATACTCGAGACTAACTGTTATATACTGAAAGCAGCCTCTACATCGGAGGTGGTGATTGTGGATGCTCCTGATCAGCCAGATGTTATCGAGGCATATCTCACCAAAAAGTCTTTAATCCCGAAAGCGATACTCATTACCCATTCACATTTCGATCATATCGGAGCGTTACAATCGCTCAACAGCAAATATTCCCTTAGCATATATATGTCGGGAGCAACCCCGAATCAATCCTTCGCTATTCCATATATAGCGGTTGAAGACAACGATATCATAGAAACGGCAGCGATGAAGATTAAGGTAATTGCTACACCCGGTCATTCCCCTGACTCGGTATGTTACCTCGTCGAAGACCATCTATTAGGAGATTATCTATTCAGCGGAGACACCCTCTTTAAGCAGACTGCAGGTCGCACCGACCTAGAAGGAGGTAGTCTTACACAACTAATGCAGTCACTCGAATTGCTAAAGCAGCTGCCTGGCACTAACTATCTTATCTATCCCGGGCATATGGATAGCACTTCCATGGTCTATGAAAAACAACACAATGAGTTTCTGAGATGACGATATATATGCGTGGTCTTAGCTTCAGGTATGATCTAGAACATTTAGTTCGGGTGTTTCATAACGACGTCACCGTCGCGTCACAACCGATGACAGGACAGATTCGTGCTTCAGGCGAGGATTATACATACTTCCGAGTGTCCTCCGGTAGAAACCACAGGCGGGTACTGGTAGAGGTCAAATATATCGGAAGACGGAAAAGTACACTTCAATCGCTTGACCCATCACTCGAAACGTCTGAACTCAAAAGAACAATAGCACTCATATACTACGAGATAGTATCCTCGCTCACCGAATACTATCCTCCCTGGGGTATCTTGACCGGAGTTCGACCGCTCAAGATAGTCGCTGCCAGACTCGATAAAAAGGTAGATAGCAACACTCTCGCAGATGAACTTTGGTCCGACTACCGGATTAAGCGACAGAAATCCTTGCTAGCCTATGAGGCGACGATGGCTTCCAAAGCGATATCCGACACAAATACACATGATAGCTGCTCGGTATATATTTCAATACCCTACTGCCCCTCCCGCTGTAGCTACTGTTCTTTTGTCTCCCATTCGGTTGGCAATCAACAGCATCAGCTTGAGGTATATATCTCTCGATTGCTAACGGAAATAGAGCAGTTAGCAGAGATAATTAGTCGAGAGCAGTTGAAGATTCGCAGCATATATATCGGGGGAGGAACCCCCACTGTCCTGCCGGAAACACTATTGGAACTACTCTGCCGCCGGGTAGAAGCTGTTTTACTATATCCGACCGTTACTGAGTATACCGTAGAAGCCGGTCGACCGGATACCATCACCGATAGGAAACTCGAGATACTCAAACGTTACTCAGTCAATCGTATTTCCATCAATCCGCAAACATTTGACAGTAAGGTGCTGACAGCTATCGGACGGGGTCATACTGTAGAGGATATCTATGAAGCGTTCGACGCCGCGAGACGCGTCGGGTTCGACAACATTAACACCGACCTAATTATTGGTCTACCAAAAGACAACTATTTCGGTTTCATGGGCAGCTTAACTGCCGCTATCGCGTTAGCTCCTGCCTGTATTACCGTTCACACACTCACGCTTAAGCGTGGCTCAGACCTGTCTTCTACATATATCGGAGATAACCACTATCTGTCGGAAGCTATCACAAACGCATATTTTTTATTGAAATCTCATAACTTTCATCCATATTATCTATACAGACAGAAATCAACACTTGAAAATCTTGAAAATATAGGCTATGCTCATGAAGGATTTGAATCGATATATAATGTGTATATCATGGAGGAACTGCATTCCATCTTCTCAGCCGGTGCCGGCGGAGTGACAAAGATAGTGAACCAAACCTCGGGACATATCAGCCGTATCCGTAACTATAAATACCCAACCGAGTATCTAAAGAATTTCGATGAGATATTAAGGCGTAAATCCGCCATAGACTTTGATATATAATATAGCCTTGAAGGGAGATAAACAACATGGCAGAGACGTGGGAAAAGATAGTAGATTCTGCTAAAGAATTTGCCGGCACAGTTGCCGGTGCAGGTAAAGAAATCTACGGAAAGAGTAAGGATTACTTTAACCTGAAACGATTGGAATACAATCTGAGAGAGAACTATCGTCAGCTCGGAAAGCTGCAGTACAAGATTGAGACAGATGAAGAGTTCTCATCAGAAGAAAAAGCTAAACTCATTGAAGAGATAACCCACCTGCGTGAAGAGATAAAAAAAGATAACGGAAGTGAAAGAGATTACAAATATATGACCTGCCCGGAATGTGGTTCGGAGATCCCGAGTGACGCGAGATTCTGCCCGGGTTGCGGAGAGCGCCTGTAGTGAAATCATCTACGCCCGACAAAGCGGCAAAAACAGATTCTACTAATCTGAGACAAAGCCTGGTCGGCGGTGCCATGGTACTGACCGTGGCAATGATAGTTACCAAGGTGGTCGGTATAGTCTACGCCATCCCGCTTAAAGCGGTACTCGATAAGAGCGGAGTCGGCATTTATGCTCAGGCACACGGACTATATGAGATTATCTATTCCTTAGCACTCGCCGGGTTCCCGACTGCCATCAGTAAAATCATAGTAGATTTTCAACGACAGGGAAGATACAGTGATATTAAGCGACTGGTAAAGGTCACGAATTTCTTTTTCCTGGCACTTGGACTGATAGGGTCGTTGACTCTGGCTTTACTGGCAGGATTCTATTCTGAGAAAATAATGGATAATCCCAACATCACCCTCAGTATTTTGGTGGTGGCACCCTCCATTATCTTCAGTTGTCTGATGAGTACCCACCGAGGTTACCACCAGGGTATGAGAAACATGATCCCCACTGCCATTTCGCAGGTTATTGAGTCGATTGCCAAATGCATAATCGGTCTATCCGCTTCATACCTTACAAAAGCATATTTTACCGATGAATATATCAGATACTCTACCGTCTTAGGACGTAGCTATAATAGTTTTGCCGAAGCTTACACCGATATTCTATCGTTATCTGCAGCTGGTGCAATGGTTGGTGTGACTCTATCTATCTTGATAGGGTGGCTCTACCTCATAATCTATCGGAGAACTAAGGGTGATAATGTATCACCCGACCAACTTTCGATGAGCCCGGAAGCATATACCGACAGGTATCTGTTTAGACAGATATTGACAATCGGTTTACCGATTACCTTTGCGGTGATTGCAACTCAGATAACTTCATTTATCGGCAATGCCATTATCCAAAACCGATTAATTACCAGCTTGGAAAAGGATATATCGGCAGTCTTCGCCTCGCATAGTGGCTGGCTGGAGTTCATGGATATATCCAAAAAGGATGCTTACGGTAAAATCGCCACAGACCTTTTCGGATGCTATAGTTTCGGAGATGCGTTCTTCTTTTTAGCTCCCGCGTTGTGTGAGCCGTTTAGAATGAGTGCACTACCTCATGTGGCAGAGAGCTGGCTGCAGAAGAACCGACAGCAGACCGAGATGCATATTAATCTGACATTAAAGTTTACCTCACTCATCAGCTCACCCATAGGGTTTGGACTAGCTTCGCTAGCTACCCCCATCATGCATATGGTCTATGCCAAACGCAACACGGCAGAGGTAGCGGTCGGCGGACCGTTACTATCGGTACTGGCAACCGCGTCGGTGTTTCTGGCAATTTATGCCACCTCCAATACCATCCTCAACGCGATAGGGCGACATGACATACCGGTAAAGCTATTGTTGCTAGGTGGTCTACTCAATTTGGTTATCACATATATCTTAGTAGGGATACCATCGATAAACATCAAAGGTGCACCTGTTGGCAATGTATTCGGATATATACTCATCGCTGTCTTGAGTCTCATCTTTGTCTATCGCAACACCCATATTGATATTGACATTTTTGGCTCGTTGATTAAACCGCTTATCGCTGGATTTGTCTGTGCTTTGGCATCATATGGAACATATACCCTTATACTAAGTTGTTTTTATCATCTGATTCGCCAACGCATTGCCACCGTAATCGCCATAGCGGTTGGAGCCGTCATATATATCATAGCCATCGGACTGATGAAGGTTATTTCAAAACAAGAACTCGAATCAATTGTCAAGAAACCAGGGTTAGTTCGTATACTTTCGAAACTGAGGATTGTCAGATGACGCAGGCATTTGAAGTTAAGGATAGATATGATCTCAATGATTTTGTACTGCTAGTCAAAAAACTGCGTGACAAGGATGAAGGTTGTCCCTGGGATAAGGTGCAGACCCATGCTTCGATCCGACAGAATTTCATAGAAGAGGTCTATGAAGCGGTGGAAGCTATCGATAAGGAAGATGACCTGTTGTTAAAGGAAGAACTGGGTGATGTACTGCTACAGGTAGCGCTACATGCAGAAATCTCCAGTGAAACCGGTAGCTTTGATCTTCTAGACGTTGCTAATACCCTCTGTAAGAAATTGGTGCTACGACACCCGCATATTTTTGCAGATGTAGCTGCCGACAGCTCGATTGAGGTATTGGCTAACTGGGAGGATATTAAGCGGGTAGAGAAGCAACAGCAGACGGCAACACAGGCCATTGAGGACCTGCCAAATGCCCTGCCTCCGCTCATGAAGAGTCAAAAGGTTCAGAAACGAGCAGCATATGTCGGCTTTGACTATCGCTCGATAGATAGGGTAATATGTGACCTGGAACATAAAATGGAACGACTGAAGACCGAGATTGAACAAGGCGAAGATATCACCGAGGAGATAGGAGATATACTCTTTACCGCAGTAGCCGTCGCAAGACTTGGTGAGGTTGATGCATCGCTGGCAGCCGAACGTGCCTGTGAGAGATATATCGAACGGTTTACCCGTGTCGAAGCTGTCGCCATCGAACAGTCTATAGATATGAAACAGTGCGATGACGAACAGTTAGCAGAATTATGGAATAATGCAAAACGGCATTAAATATATTGAAAGAGGTATGAATATGACAAAGTCTGATTTAATTGCAAAGGTTGCAAAGGAAGCCGGTGTTTCCAAGATCGACGCGAAGAAAGTATTTGATGCAACATTTGTTGCAATCGCAGAGGTAATGAATGAACACGACAGACTACAGATCCCGGGATTTGGTTCATTCTATGCACAGCTCAGACCTGCACGGGCATATCCCGCTATGGGTAGCCGTGAAGCAGGAGTTTCACCCGAGAAGATGATTCCCAAGTTTAATCCTTCACAGTCACTCAAAGACAGTGTTGCTAAGTAGCCTCCCACCGATTTATGAGATTAGATAAGTTCCTTAAAGTGTCCAGAATCATCAAGAGACGGAGCATCGCCAACGAAGTCTGTGATGCGGGCAAAGTCTCTTCCGCCGGAAGAGTACTCAAAGCATCATATCAGGTTTCGGTCGGAGACAAACTCAGCGTGACCATCGGAGAAAGAACCCATATCTACGAAGTACTCATCGTTGCCGAACCAGTGGGTAAGGATGCAGCACGCGAGATGACCCGACTCATTTCCTGAACCTTCACCGGAGATGGTTTGATCTCCGACTCATTATATCCGCAACCGGGGAGTTATGACAGAAGCCCAAAACGCAAAAAGAGAAAAAGCGATGTTGAAAGCAGCAAGATTTAGAAGACTTCTCTGTCTTGTTCTTGTTGCTTTCTGCTTTTATTTTGTATATAACATAATTGCTATAAGGGTAAATCTGTCACGTGAACAGCAGAGTCTCGAGGTGATTAACCGGCAGATATTCGAGCAGAGAATCATGAATGAAGAGCTGGAGCGGATTGTCTACAGCGACGGAGAGCATGACTATATCGAGCGGATAGCGAGAGAAAAATTAGGATATGCTGCTATCGATGAAAGGATATTCATCGACATCTCAGGATAGTTTAGTTCAAGATATAATCAATCGAGGGACGGGGATGAAGTTCTCGTCCTTTTTGGTATAGATTTGATTGAAGGTTAAACTACAGTTCTCAAAATAGTCAATAAGTGGTATCATATACACATGACGAATACGGTCGTATGTATTCAATAAGAGAAACTTGAAGAAAGCGAATGGAGAACAATTATGACAATTTCCACCAGTGGCAGGAAGGTAACACTCAGTCAAAGTTTTATCGATGCCATAGACAAACGAATGACAAAATTCGATAAGTATTTTGAGAACGATGCGCAGGCAACCGTCACCATCAGTGCTGAAGGCAATCGCCTGACCGCAGAGGTAACGGTTCGATACAGAGGATTTATCTATAGAGCAGAGAAAACTGAAACAGATATGCTG
>WRIP01000054.1 GCA_009782665.1 Oscillospiraceae bacterium | reverse complement strand
ACAGCTGCAACAGTCTTTCGGTGCAGACTTCACCGGTCAAGATATCCTTCTCTATTTCGACACCTGCCTGTCTGAGTAGATAACAGATTTCGGTAGCCTGCGGTACATCAAGCCCATAGCTGCGAACCGCTTCAACATCCGAAAAAACCTCCTTAGGACTGCCATCCATGGCTATCTTACCCTCTGAGAGTATGAGAAGACGATCGGCAAGTGCAGCCTCCTCCATATAGTGGGTTATGAGTATGACGGTAATATTATGTAGTCGATTCAGTTCGGTGATGGTGGCTAACACCATCTGTCGGCCACTAGGATCCAGCATAGCAGTGGGTTCGTCTAACACGATGACGCTAGGTCTCATTGCGATAACCCCTGCAATCGCTACCCGTTGTTTTTGACCTCCCGATAGCAGATTAGGAGCTTCCGTTGCATGATCCGACATGTCGACCGCTGCTAGCGATGCATCTACCCGTTCGCGGATCTCCGCTGGAGCCACTCCTAGATTCTCCAGAGCAAACGCCACATCCTCTTCGACGATGGTCGCTACAATCTGGTTATCTGGATTCTGAAAGACCATCCCAACCTTCTGACGAATATCATATATATATTGTTCGTCGGAACTGTCCATTCCGTCGACAATCACCCGACCGGATATCGGCAGCAGTATACCGTTCATCAACTTAGCGAAGGTGCTCTTACCGCTCCCGTTATAACCTAAAACAGCGATGAACTCCCCTTTTTGTATCGTTAGGTCTATATCTGCCAGGACTAAACTCCCGTCATTATATGCAAATGATAGATTTTCGAATCGTATTATCTCCACTATATCTATATTTCTTTCTATGTTAGTTTCTTTTTGATTGTCTTATCTTTAGCTATGTAGTATGCAGTAGCCCCGGAAGGGATAGCAATTTCTGTGTCTACGATTGGAATTCCTAGTTCATCGGCAGTCACACTGCCGCCCCTGTCACCAAACACTAGCGATAGTATCACCTGCATGACCGAAGGTGAAAGACTTGCACTATAGCTGTTGATGACAAAGAACAGCGGGTCTTCCCTCACAACCTCTTTGGTTAGGTTCACCAAAGAGAATATATCGTCTTCGAGCTTCCAACGTTCTCCCGATGGACCGCGGCCATAGGAGGGTGGGTCCATTATAACGGCGTCATATTTCTTGTTGCGTCGTATCTCACGCTCAATGAACCGTCGACAGTCTTCGGCAATGAAACGTATCGGCTGTTCTCTCACCCCTGAGAGTATACAATTCTCCTTTGCTTGAGCAATCATTCCTTTGCTGGCATCCACATGACAAACAGATGCACCTGCTTTAAGACATGCAACCGATGCTCCACCGGTATATCCGAACAGGTTGAGTACCTCAACCTTATCGTCGGAAGATGCAATGAGATTTTGATATATGTCCCAGTTAACCCCCTGCTCCGGAAACACTCCGGTATGTTTAAAAGAGGTGAGCATCACCTTCAGGCGTATGTGATTATCCCAGCAAACCGACCAGGAAACCGGAGGTTGCCTCATATATTCCCAATGGCCACCTCCTGACGCAGAACGATGGTAGTAGGCATCTGCCGTTTTCCATTTGGGATGCAGTTTGTCGGTGGAAAAGATTACCTGTGGATCAGGCCGAACTAGGAAATATCTACCCCAACATTCCAGTCTTTTACCATCCGACGCATCGAGTAGTTGGTAATCATTCCAGAGTTTTGAGACGTTCACCCTTATTCGACTCCTGCTAGCATTATATTCAGCTGGCTGCATATATCATCAGTAATGCTTTCTATCTCCTGCTGATGCTTACCTTCGACTAACACACGTATTATGGGTTCGGTGCCGGAACATCTGACCAGAATACGTCCACTCTCAGCAACCGCTTTTTCAACATCTGCTAGATATGTCTTAATCTCTTGAGATTTGTTAAAGAAATCTTTTTGGTTCGGGGTGGCAGACACACTTTTTAGTATCTGTGGATAGACGGGTATTTCGTTCGCTAGTTCGGAAGCTTTTTTCCCGGTTTTAGCCATACAACTAAGCAGTTTTAACGAGGTAAGAATACCATCACCGGTAGTGGCATACTCACTGAGTATGATGTGTCCACTTTCCTCTCCACCTACCGAATATCCGTGCTCTAACATCGCCTCAAGCACCTGGCGATCGCCGACTGCGGTTGTGACTACATTTATACCGTTATCCTTGCAAAATTCGTAGAACCCTAAGTTCGACATGACCGTTACCACTGCAGTGTCAGCTGCGAGGTTACCTTCTATCTTCATCTCTTTAGCAAATATAGCTATGAGCTTATCTCCGTTTATGATATTTCCGACTTCATCAACTGCAAGACATCGATCTGCATCTCCGTCATATGCTATACCAACATCACATCCGTCTTTTAAGGTCGTCTCAACTATATTGTCCATGTGGGTGCTTCCTACATTGTCATTTATATTAACACCATCGGGGTTGACAGCCGTGAAAACGGCATCTATCTCAAGTGCACCGAATACCTTCTGGGCTACCATATATGAAGCACCGTTAGCACAGTCCACCGCGACCTTAATGCCTTTCAGTGAGACATCCACCGACTCAACTAGATGCTTAACATATATCTCTTCCGCATTCTGTGAGAAAGAGATAGAACCTATCTCTCGTCCGATAGGTCTTCCTGTCTGTGACTCGTTCTTTATATATGCTTCGATTTTTTCTTCCAGTTCATCGTCGAGTTTTAGCCCACCCTGACCTAACACCTTAATCCCGTTGAACTCCATGGGATTATGTGATGCCGACACAACGATACCGGCAGTTGCACCAAGCTCACCGATGAGGAATGCCACAGCAGGGGTGGGTATGAAGCCTAACATAACCGCATCTGCTCCCATCGAGCAAATACCGGCAGCTAGTGCAGCCTCTAGCATATCCGAAGATATACGGGTATCTTTACCGATGAGTATCTTCGGTTTGGTTGCCATATTGGTTGATATGACGGCAACGGTAGCCCTTGCTATAGCCATAGCGAGTTCCGGTGTGAGTTCGGTATTTGCTACACCTCTGACTCCGTCGGTTCCGAATAATTCTCCCATGTCTTTTCTCCCTATTCCTGATTAAATAATGACGTTTGAGTATCCTGTTGCAAGGCAATTCCGAGATGGGAATATGCAGCTGGAGTTACACATCTGCCGCGGGGTGTACGTGTCAGATAACCTAACTGCATTAGATATGGCTCACAGACGTCCTCAAGGGTAATAGCCTCTTCTCCTAACATCGCTGCTAACGTTTCCAGTCCTACCGGTCCCCCGTTATAGTGCTCAATTATGGCTCTCATCAAACGTCTGTCAATATTATCTAACCCTATATCATCAATATCCATCCTCAAGAGTGCATCGATTGCTACTTCATCGGTGATTACACCATCCGATAGTACCTGAGCATAATCTCTGACCCGTTTGAGTAGACGATTGGCAACTCGCGGTGTCCCTCGAGAACGTTTAGCAATCTCAAATGCTCCCGCATCATCGCAGTTGACACCGAGAATACCGGCTGATCGTGTGACAATTTTTGCAATCTCCTCCTGCTTATATAGCTCGAGCTTAAGTATTACTCCAAATCGATCGCGGAGCGGAGAGGTCATCTGTCCCGCTCGTGTGGTTGCACCTATGAGGGTAAAAGGAGGTAGATTGATTCGCAGTGAACGTGCTGATGGACCTTTGCCGATGATGATATCGAGTGCAAAATCTTCCAGAGCTGGATAGAGAATCTCCTCGACACTGCGTGATAGTCGATGTATCTCATCGATAAACAGGATATCGTTATCTGCGAGGTTTGTGAGCAGAGCAGCCAGATCACCGGGTTTTTCAATTGCGGGACCTGAGGTTATTCTTATATTTACACCCATCTCATGGGCGACCAATCGCGCCAGTGTTGTCTTGCCTAGTCCCGGAGGACCATAAAGTAAGAGATGATCAAGGACCTCCCCGCGTTGTTTTGCTGCGGTCATGAAGACAGACAAGTTATCCTTAACCTGTTCCTGTCCCAAAAACTCAGCTAGAGAGGATGGTCTTAAGGTTACTTCACCCTCAAAGTCCTCGCTCATAATTTCGGGTTCAACCAGACGCATTTCAAAATCGTTTTCCATATTTACCTACACTGTTCTTTGAGGTTCGGATTAATCCGGTCAGTTGCGAGCCAACGACTTAAGCGCCAGCGAGACTAATTCTTCGGTAGAGGCATCACCTGTCAGTTTTGCAATTGCAGCACCTGCTTCGGAGGTAGTGAATCCCAGCGATACAAGTGCGGTAATCGCTTCCTGCTTACTATTTGAGATATCACCAGTAATTGCTTGAATCACATCGGAACCACCTATCTCCAGTGAGCCCACCTTATCCTTCAACTCCAACACAATTCTCTGTGCTATCTTGGACCCTATACCGCTACATGCAGTAAACGCTTTGTGATCCCCTGAAGCAATAGCTAGTATTATCTGTTTAGGAGAATAGAGTGAGAGTACTGCAATGGCAATTCGAGGTCCTACTCCGGAAACACCAATGAGTAATCTAAAACACTGTTGCTCCTCTTCAGAAACAAATCCATACAACTCGAATGCATCCTCTCTGACTACCATATGTGTATACATAAAAGCGGATGAGCCAACCGGACCTATCTCTGCATATGTGCCGGTCGGGCAATATAGTCTAAAACCAACTCCGGAACATGACAGAACAATGTCATCAATCCCTTTTGCTACTATTAAACCTTCGAGACAATGGATCATAAATGCTAAACTCCTTCCGGGTTGGTCCTTTCATAGTAGTATCTCATATTCCCGAGCCGGCTGCCTGCAGAATGTGCATGACAGATTGCTACCGCAAGTGCATCTGCGGCATCATCAGGTTTGGGTATTTCTTTGAGTGAGAGAATGATACGGGTCATCTCCATCACCTGGTGTTTCTCAGCTCTTCCGTATCCCACAACCGATTGTTTTACCTGCAAGGGTGTATATTCAAAGATGGGGACATCTGCTTTGGTTACCGCAAGTGTGATGACTCCGCGTGCCTGAGCCACATCGATTACCGTCTTGTGATTGGATGTAAAGTATAGTTTTTCTATCGCTACCGCTTCAGGTTTAACTCGAGTCAGTATTTCGGTGAGTTCGTCGGCGATTTTCATCAATCGCCTCTCGAAAGGTTGTTTTGCAGCAGTGGTAATGACACCGTAGTCAATAAGCTTAAAGCTGGTATTAATATGATCAACCGCACCGTATCCTACCGTTGCATAACCCGGATCAAGTCCTACTATCTTCATTAGATTCCTTTTATTGAACAAACAGTATTGAATCGATGTGTGCAATTATACCATATGACGACTCCTTTTGAAAGTGCATTGAAAGTGCACGGAATCGGTCTACAGGCTATTGGCGAGTTGGAAAACACATATTAGTTGTCCTCGTTTTTGGCAGTACCTTAATAACCTAGCATACACAGTGTCGCTAAAAGTGACACTGTGTATGCATTGTTTTTTTCTACTTCAAAAGTAGAGCTAAGAGGTAAACCAAATAACTCGGACAATATTGTATATGTTAAGAGCAATGAGTAGGTAGAGCAGGTAGTTGTAGTATACTTCAAAGCGTTTCAAATCCCACTTTTTGTGCAGTATGGGACCGATGAAGCCGCCAGCTATAGCTGCGGGTATCATCGTATACAACAATCTCATATCCATTCCAGCATATCCTCCAGTAACCGTAGAAAAGATTACCGTAGCAATCTGCGAGCAGAGTATGACAAAGACCGAATAGACAGCAGCTTGCTTAGCATCGATACTGAAAATTATGTAGATTATGAGCAGATTAATAGGACCTCCGCCAATACCTAAGAAGGCTGACAGCGTTCCCATAAACAACCCAGAGGCAATGAGCATCACTGCACTTTGCACATTAAAAGATTTAATGTGCTGTTTGAAGAGGGTAAAGATGAGCAATCCTATGAGCAGAGCGCATTGCAACACCCTTGCCGACCTGTCTGCCAGTTGAGTTTTCATCAAGTCAAAGAGATACTTCCCCAAAAACCCACCGGCTACTGCTCCAACACTCATCCAGAGTATTCGCAAATTTAGTTTTGCACCGCTCTTAAGATATCTGAACAGCGAAATAACTGCCATGCACAACACCGTTATACCTGAAAGAGCGTTAATATATGCAAGAGGTAATCCGGTAATCGCTTCCATGGCAGGCTTGATGATAATTCCACCACCAATTCCAAATATGGCTCCAATCAGGGTGGCTATAAACACTATTATTGCTGCGACTATATACATCGTTATTTTTCCTTTTGTTTATCATATATGAGTGATTAACCGGTGGTGTGCTTAGCTAACGTGAGACTCAAACAAAACAATAGAACATCCAAGACTAGTAGACAGCGTGGGTGTTCTATCAAATATTTATAGAAATTCCTATGGGTAAATGCTTTCACTGGTTGCTATTGTATTGAGAACCCACCATCAACGACAATTGCAGACCCAGTAGTAAATCGTCCTAGATCACTTGCCAGATATACTACGCAACCTACCACCTCAGATAAGGTCCCGCATCGTTTCATCGGGGTGGTTTCTTCAAATCTGCTGTAGGTATGTTCGAGTCTGACAGGGTCGGACGAGGGATTCTCATGCATACCCGAGAGTATATATCCGTAACAGACACTGTTACATCGGATATTGTCCACTGCCAATGCAATAGCTAATGCATTGGTCATATGTAGCACTCCGGCTTTAGTAGCCGCATAACCCGGTCCGGTGTTGACAATGATACCGGACATCGACGCTGTGGTAACAATTGAGCCACCAGCGGGGTTACTCTTCATCTTATCGGCGACTGCTTGTGCCACAAACATGGGTCCGGTTAGATTTATGGCAACAATATTATCCCAGGCATCTTTGGTGATATCGGCATTGTCACCGGCAATGCCGATTCCGGCATTATTGTGTAAAATATCTATCGTTCCAAACCGCTCAGCGGTTTTCTCGACAAAAGCTTCAATCGATTCGACATCCCTGACGTCTCCTAAGACATAGTCGCATTCTGCCATGTATCGCTGCTTAATATCCGCTACTGCCTTTTGGAGTTGTGATTCTCTCGACGGCAGGTCCATCAGCATGACCTTTGCACCCAGTTCTGCCATTGCTGCGGATGTCGAACGTCCAATCCCGCCACTACCACCGGTTACTAGTGCCGTTTTACCCTTCAGAGAGAGCATATCATATACACTCTGAAGATCTAAAATATCTTCTATCTTGCGATGAGTTACTCCGATTGACATAATCTCTCCTTACTCATATATGTATTCTATTCTTTACCCATGACCAACGTCAGAGCAATATCGTTGATTGATATACACTGGCGGGCATATACTCCGCTGTCAAGTTTCCACAGTGCTCCCGAAGTTGCGTGATCTCGAATAGCAGCCAGTACATTCACTCCTGCTTCCGCAGCAGCTTTCATGGTAGACCCGTCCACAATACCACCTGCCAGATTACGTATGCCGTTCGCATATGCTTCGTCATCAAAGTTTCCGCCGGGACCGTCGGTTCCGTCGGTA
>WRIP01000053.1 GCA_009782665.1 Oscillospiraceae bacterium | reverse complement strand
AACGGGGCGACCGTGTTCCTGACCACCCACAACATGGATGAAGCGGTAAAACTCTGCAACCACGCCGCGCTTTTGCACAGGGGCGTGATCGTCGAGTACGGCGTACCCGCTGAAATATGCAAACGTCACAACTCGTTCAAAACCGTGCCGGACTTGGAAGCAGTCTTTATCAAATTGACAGGAGTTGAATTGGAATGAGAACGATAAAAGCAATCTTCATAAAGCAAACCAAGGATCTGTTTCGCAACCCAATGGTTTTACTCATGTTTGTCATCTTTCCTGTTGTAGCTTTTTTCATGACCCAACTGATCGCAAAAACTAATGACGATATATCTAGTAATATGTTTGTCACCATGATGGCATCGATTTTCATCGGAATGGGACTAATCAGTTCTTCTGCCGGTGCTATAGCTGAAGATATTGAGCGAGGGAGTCTACGTTTTCTCATCATTGCAGGGGTAAAACCGGGACAGTATCTGATAGGAACCTGTGGCTTCTTTACTATTGCCGGTAGCGTTGTCTCAGTAGCATTCACCTTAATAGGTGAATTCACCTTTGGTGAAGGTAGGAATTTCTTGGTTGTCATGATTGCCGGTACCATAGCCTCAATCATTTTAGGTGCAACAATAGGGATGATTACCAACAACCAACAAGCAGCAACGTCACTCGCAGTTCCAGTCGCTGTCGTAACAGGGTTTATACCGATGTTTTCATTATTCAACGAGACTATAGAAAGAGTTGCCTCAGTCCTTTATACACAGCAGATAAATACTGTCGTTAGCGATATATCTTCAGGTCTTGTCAAACCATTAATCGTGATTTTATTGAACATTTTGGTTTTTGTTACACTATTCGTATTGACCTATCTGAAGAAACGATTGAAAGGTTGATTCAAGCAACCTATCGTTGCTTTATACCAACAGAACACCTCATTTGAGGTGTTCTGTTAATGTTTTCAATACCTTTACTCAATCTCTAAAGGCGATATTAAGACTCTACTCCGAACGCATATGTGGTGCGTGTGGTGAACACCTCTCCCTTTTTCAATATACCTCCTGGGAAATGGGCTTTGTTTATTGTATCCGGGAAGAATTGTGTTTCTAAGCAGAATCCACCATGCTTGGTATATACAGCTCCATCTTTACCGGGACGATCACCAAGACTGTTCGCGGTAAACAGTTGCACTCCTGGCAGGTCGGTATATGTTTCCATATATCTTTTGCTCTTTGGATCTCTAGCTACGCTTACCTTACGATAACCGGTACCGTTGAGTACTATGTTGTGGTCGAACCCACCTAGTATACAGCCAGACTCCTCAAGATCTTTTATGGCCGTTCCGAAAGTCTTAAACTCCCTCAGATCGATAGGTGTACCTGCCACTGACGCGATCTCACCGGTAGGCAGTACAGTATCATCACAGGGAGTATAGAAATCGGCATCAATCATAATCTCTTGATCATATATGGGCCCACTACCCTGTCCTTCTAAATTAAAGTACACATGATTGGTCAGGTTTATCGGTGTATCCTCGGTAGATACTGCGGTATAAAAGATATCAACCGCATTATCCTCGGTAACGGTATATGTAACGGTCAGGTTTACTTCACCTGGGAACCCGCCTTCACCATTATCGAAAAGTGCTAACTTCACGCTGTTTTCGGTCAGACCTGCTAGTATGAAGTTACGCGGTCCATACATGCCTTTGCCCCCATGCAGGCAGTTACCTCTATCATTGGCAAACAACGGATATGTCTTTCCGTTGAGCTCGAAAACTGCGTTTCCGATTCGATTGGCTACCCTTCCGATGACAGCAGCTGAACTGCTGCCATCGTTGAGATATACATCAAGTGTTTCCTTACCGAGTATTACATCGACCACTTCACCCTTATCATCTTTTAGTAGTATAGACTGCATGATTCCACCGTAAGTGATTATCCTTACCTGCATCCCTTTGGAGTTCTCAATCGCCACCCTATAGACTGCATCGCCGTTAGGCATATTACCGAAATGTTCAATATTTGGCATATCATATCCTCCGACTAATTTTTCGTATCTTTACAGGCTGTAGATACCCTGCTTATCTGCGTCATCAAATCTGATTCCGAGGTAACGAGCGACCTCACGAAGTACTGCGTGATAGTTACCGTAAATACCTCCTACATGATGGATGTAGGGACCAAACATGAGTTTTTCTTCCCAAGTCTTCCAATCCTTCACCTCGAGCCATACATATGTACCGTTGGTTTCGGGACCTTCAACCTTCTTGCCTTCCCCTGAGAATATTACATACTCTCCATCAATCTCATCAAATCTAGCTACCGTAATGTTGCCGTCTTTGAGCTCAAAACGTTCTTGACCGCCTACCAGTCTTGCGTTGCTGTTTGCATCCTTTAAGGAATACGGGAAAGGTCCGCAATGCCAGAGCAGTTCTGCGTTGTCGTTCTCGGGATGACGGATGGTGAGATCAGCTAAGAAAGCGGCATCTTCAAATCTTGCACATGCTCTCAGTATGGCCATGGTCACTGCACCGTTCATATCAGTTTCACAGGAACAGGGATAACCTAAATCAGCCATTTCACCCATTGCAGTACAAGGCGAGAACCCGGCTAGTTCGGGGAATGCAGGCCAGCATTCCATAGCAGCTGCAGTACATCCGGCTCTTTCCATTAGTCTTGCCATAGCAATACGTATACCGGCAATATTCTTAGTAACCTCTTCCTTAGTGTCGGAGCAATCCATTCTCGAGGTCAGATCCTTATAGTATGCAACATACTCTTCATCGTTCTCTTCGACCAGTTGCTTCGCGAGTTTGACGATGCTGTAGGGAGATATGGGAACCACAGTAATTCCGAACTTAGTTAACAGATTTGCATCATTTGCCATAACACTCATGAATGGTGTAGGTCTTTCACCAACCTTTGCTATCCTCAACCTTCTGAGACTCTTAAGGACTGCGGCTACACGTAAAAACCTGTCGAATCCCTCTGCGAACTCTTTGCTGTCGGTGTCAACATTGTATATGTATGAATACTTGACGTTGTGACGACGCAATACCTTGGTTGCAGCAAACATACCACATTGTGTATCGCGACCTCTTACATCGTCGGTATTCGGGAATTCATCTCTTGAACCCCAGACCAGAACAGGCACATTGAATTCCTTAGCGATGGATGCCACTACGGATTCTTCGCCGAAGTCGCAAAACGGTACAAACAGTGCGTCGATTTTTGCCAGATGGAACTTTTCGACTGCCAGTGGGACCTTACTCATCTCATACATAATGCCATTTTCGGCAATATCGTCAAGATCTACTATCTTGAGAGTATCACTCTCAAATGAGCGAACGACCTTCATGAAACGATCCTTCTGACGTTTTGCTTCTTCCATGCTCAGGAATCCGCGTTTGGTTGGTGCTACACCAAGTGATAAAACCTCTTTGTACATATTAAACTCCTTTTGAAATAATTTACTGTTAGTCATATTATATGGCTATTTTACTGTTTTTTTTCTGTCGTTCGTACTAGTTATTCCGACGAATGTATTATCTACCAATATTTATAGTTACATCGGTTTCAGATTGTTGTTCAGTCGTTGGACTATCTTCGTAAAATCCCGCTCTCTTGCCTGTTCCGTCTTAAAAGATAGATACCGTGCAGTATATGTACGCCTTACCGAAAATGACATGTTCACGAAATTCTCATATGCAGGAGAATACTCTTTCAATCTATCGCTGAACTCCTCAATCTGTTGTTCGGTGATAGCATTACTTGATGGGCGATCCCACATACCGTTTTGCTGTGCGATTTGGACTGCTTGTTCCCCGAGTTCGGTCATCAGACCATTTGTTCTGAGCAGTTCAATCTTCTTCTTGTTCTTTTCTGACCAAATACTCTTGCTACGTCTACGGGAGAAGTATTTGATGTATCTATTGTCGTCAATGCTCTTCATCTGAGAGTCGATCCAACCGAAACACAGAGCTTCCTCCAGCGCTTGATCGGCAGTCAGTGTAAGTTTTTTACCGGTCTTATCGAACACTAACCAAACCCCTTCGCTGGTCGTTGCATTAACTTCTAACCAATCGCGGAAGTCACCTCGTACGGCAAAAAGCAGTTGTTGGTCAGACATCACTAATACTCTGCTACCACAATGAGAATATGCTCGGGTAGCATCACCTTCTAAGATTTAGAGAAAAGTCGATAGCGAATATGATTTTTCTCTCAGAAATAGCGACATCAGTATGTCGCTATTTCAAGCATTTCTCATCTAAGCTATATTTGATCCTTAATCCAATCGATCATTTCCATAATCGAGTTGAACTCACCGATACGTGCAGCAAGGAATAGGGTGAGGAAAACAATGGCAGCAATAATAACTAACCATATAACTATCCTCAAGAGTACCCTTTTCTTCTTTCTTGGTCTTTCACCAGCAACATTGTATCCTTGGTTATCATCCATCTTTGTATCCCCTTTTCGTATTATACTCTAATAATTCGTTCGAAAACAAATATGAGTTCCTTACGCATTACCTCAACCAAACTACCTATCGTTTCATATCCTGCTATCTCTGCAATCACATACAGGATTCCGACGACAAGAACAGCAACTACAATCAGCATCAGTAGCATTCGTAGTAGTTCCTTGAAAAATCTCCTGTCTTTATATGTATTTGTACTCTCTTGCTGTATCCCGGTTACAGTTTCCGCCTTATAGATTACTCTGCTGTCTTCGTTGTTCATATACTCTCCCGAACGGAATGTATATAGCATTGATTATAATAATTGTAACCCTAAATATCTCATATTTCAATAGCATCGGTATATCAAATGCATGTAAACAGATATTCATAATTCTGAAAAATGATGGATTTCACATTACATAAAGTCTGTAAATCATATGCTACTGAACAGTACAATATACCTCCAATAGTAAAGTCAGTGAACAAATATAAAGAAGCTCGTAAAGAATCTAAAGAGTGATATATAAGCAAAAATAGGATACTCCTTTAACTGTCCATCAAGACTGCCCGGTCTTCCTATGGCAAGATTGTACCATGTCTATAAATCGAGTGCAATTACTGTAATATGGCAACAGGCTGTTGCCATATTACAGTAAAGGAGTATTCTCATACTAATGATTAAACCATTCTTGATATTATAGAATTGGATTCACATTATTTGATATATAAATGGTCATTGTTTGTAGAAATTATTCCCATAAATGACTTGAGGAGCTGCTTTTGCAACTCCTCGGTTAGTTTTGTTAACTAATTGTATTGATGTTTCCTTTTGATGTAGAGTAAGACTGTTGCTACTAGAGAACCTGATAATGTGAATATCCATGTGAGGATATTAGTCATATCACCTGTCTTTGGTGCTATAGTTGTTTCCGGAGTAGGATCGGGTTGTGAAACCGGTACTGCTGAGGTTCTGATCCATACTGCGGTTAAGTAGTTCAGTATTGGTTCTCCTACAGGATAGTCAACAGTACGATAATCAGAGAATTGGCTATATCCAGATATGTATGAAGTGATATTATCTACTTTATCACGTGGATTGTCGTAATCATTTACTATTACTCTGTTATATAGAGAGGTAATGCACAAGCAAGGTGTAACGCATCTCGTCTTTTAATTCCATTATTCATAATGTTATATCCTGTATCATAAATGATATCAGAAGGTCCACAGTATGCTTCTAATTCATTTCCCCACTTTGCTATTGACTTCTTTACATCATCATAAGGATTTACTTCATTTTCCAGTATATGAATGTATGACCATATGGACATGTATTTGCCTGATAAAATATCCGATTGTATACTCATTTTTGCCTCAGTTTCCAACCGAATGATAAGCTGTCTTTAGTCATCAAAAGGCCGGTTATAACTACACATATCAAGATAGATTTAATTTTACCCTTTCTAAAATTCCTTACATATTATTTAAATAGATTTCAACGTTTACTCGCTGTGCTACTCAATATTAGCTTTTAACAGAGCACTTCTTTTTTCTCTTGCTGCGGCCTGTTTGCGTGCAAGCACAAACAGATCATTATCTTCATCAATTGCTTCTTTCTTTCTGAGACTTCTCGGTAAAGATTGTCCCCATCGGTTAAATCTGTCGATGATTTTCTGAGTGATATAATCTATTCTCTCGTCAGTATTATTTATAAAAGCTGCTTCAGCCAATATGTCGGTCTTCCCTTTTTGCATGGCACTCCATAAGCAAGCCATCATATATTTGAGGTGATATCTTATTTCTTTTTCTGAACATGCCCTGATATAGTCTCTGATAGTTATATCCATTAATGATTCAATACTAAACACATTATCATTACATTCAATATAATCATTAAGTTTTTCCGAAACACTTGAAGGAGTAACTTCCATATCCAACAATATTGTTGGACCCTTCTTTTTCAATAGACCAATCAAAGCATTGTTGAACAGCTTATATGCCTCTACTGCTAAATCATCACCAGTTTCTTTTAGCTCTCCGACAACAGAATCATAATCTGCTGTCGAATCGACAGCAGATTTATGTATTTTGGTACTATACTGATTTTGCTTCAACTACTCTATCTATCGGTAATAACATTTCACTGCCGGTAGCTTCGATTACCAGGTTATCGTTTCTGGTAGTGATGTTTATTGTGCTAATGGGTTTATCGACATTATCTACTAAAATCGCAGCAATCTCATCTTCCACCATCTTTCTTATAGTTCTTCTTAGATCTCTTGCGGCATACTTTCCGCCTCCGCTCAGCTCTGCTAACTTTTTAAGTGCTGGTTTGGTGTATTTGAGCAGTATCATCTTCTCTAGCAGAGGTTCCTTCATCTCGTCTATCATCAGAGCGGCAATCGTAGCAAGACTATCATCTGAGAGAGGCTTGAAAACTACTACTTCATCCACTCGACTGATAAACTCGGGTCTTAAGAAACCATCCAACGCTTTTCTTGACTTATCCTCGTTGATTGTCTCATCAGATCTGCCGAAGCCTTTTAAAGTAACCTTGTCTAGCGAACCGGCATTACTGGTCATAACGATAACGGTATTCTCAAAATTGACAGTTCGTCCCTGAGCATCGGTAACTCTACCTTCATCCAGTATCTGTAACAAGACATTCATCACGTCGGGATGAGCTTTTTCTATCTCATCAAACAATACCACACTATATGGACGTCTTCTGACCTTTTCGGTCAACTGACCTGCTTCATCATAACCGATATATCCAGGAGGAGAACCTATGAGACGAGATACAGCATGTTTTTCCATAAACTCAGACATATCGAGTCGTATAAGAGGATCAACACTCTCAAACAGTTCTGTCGCGAGCACCTTAACCAATTCGGTTTTACCCACTCCGGTAGGACCGACAAAGATGAAGGATGCAGGTCTGATTCGTTTCTGCAATCCGACTCGGGAACGCCTAATGGCATCAGCCACCAGGTCTACCGCTTCATCCTGACCGATGATTCGCTTCTTCATAGCAGCTTTTAGTCCCTGAAGCTTCTTGTAGTTACTCTCTTCAATTTTCGATGCCGGTATCCCGGTCCATAGCTCAATAACCTTTGCCAGATCATCGGTTGTCAGATAAATATCATCAATTTCGTCGCTCAGATCATCTAACATGCCCTGTAGCTTGAGAACATCACTGCGTATACTTGCTAACAGTTCGTAGTTGATGTCATCACCTTCCCACTCTTCCTCTTCCATCGTTCTGAG
>WRIP01000052.1 GCA_009782665.1 Oscillospiraceae bacterium | reverse complement strand
TGTGGACCCAGATCTGTAATACGAAAGCATATCTCAAGATTACACTCCGAGTTTACAGTAGAGGATAAGATATTCTTCGTGTCCTTTGCGACCGATGATGGAGAATGGTTCTGCCTACTGTATGAAGCCTTCCCAGCGTTACTCGATGAGCACCTCATCGATTTCTACAAGCCGACTAAAAGTACCGGCAAACACAAAAAAGACGGGATGGGAAGCAAGGAGTTCTCCGACTACCTTATTGAACACGACATAACTCTAGTATATGTAAACTACCGAATGGATGACTACTTCCTCGAAGAGTTCGGGTATCTGTTTGAAGATAATCTGATGTATACCTTTGATGATAGCGCGAGAATTTACTATGTCGTAAAAGAAACTGGAGAAGAGGTAAGGTTAGTGCCGGTGTTCAATCGAGATCATCTGAAGGAGCTTAAAGGTACTACCTAAAGAAAAAGAAAAACCTTCCAGAATCGGAAGGTTTTCTCGTTAGTTTGCGAGAAGTTTATGCTTTACCAATCAGACAGAACTCCTAGTAAACCTTCGAACTGCAACCCATATCGCTCATCAGTACCGGCTACCGTTGTAGCCAATATTACGCGAGTAATAAACTCTACGCAGTCATCCAACACATCCAAAATCTCTAATCCGTTGGCAAGTGTTCCAGCTATTAAGGATGCAAAAAGATCTCCGGTTCCATGATAGTGTGAGGGTAATCGCTTTGTAATTCTGAGGTGCACAAAATCCTGTTCCTTATCAACTGTTGCGATACCGATCATGTCACCGCTATCGATAATACCAGTAATTATGGGATAAGCATCATAGGTGTCTGCAAGCAGCTTGAATAGATGAGCTAGATGCTCCCTTGATACCTGTTCACCGAGATATGGGTGATTAGTTAATAGTGTGGCTTCTGTCATATTTGGCACAATATAGTCAGCCAGCTTAACGATAGTCTTGATCTGCTGTACATACTCATTATTTAATCGACTGTAGAGTTTTCCGTATTCCCCCATAACGGGATCTACCAGCACGATGGTAGATTCGGATCTAAGTGAAGTTATCAGACGGTATGCTATCTCAACCAGCTCGACAGAGCCAAGATAACCAATATATATGACGTCAAAAGTTAGATTTAGTTTTCTAAAATGCAGGATGATTGAATCGATATGTTTCTCCAGATTTATAGCGGTAACGTCACCCAGATTTCCGGTATGGGTAGACAGAATGGTTGAGGGAATAGCTACACACTCAACTCCTAATGCCGAGATTACCGGCAGTGCAATGGTAAGTGAACACTTACCGAAACAAGAAAAATCTTGAACGGTCAATACCCTTTTCATAACTTAACGCTTTCTTCGGAATGTATTTTTTTCAGCAGTTTTTCAATACGTTCGGTACAATCTCGCCTTCGAGTCTCGACATCGCGCCAACTATCCGAGAGCGGAAAATATACCCGGTCGTATGCTTTAGGTCCCAGATCCCACCTACCGCCTTGCTCACGATGGAAGAGAATCCAGTCTCTAGCAAACGCGAGTTTGCTTGCACTGCAGTTATAGTCGGCTAAGAGCTCCAACGCCGCGAGATAACAACTACAGTCTAAGCTTTGAAACCCTGAGGGGATATCACGAATTCTCTTAGGATAAACATAGTATATACCTTTCGGATTATCGATGACATAATCGATATACCTATTCTCAGTTACTTCATCCAGGTTATCTTTAAGTAAGATGACCATATACATGGTGGAGATATTGATGAGTCGCTCAGCACTGTTTAGCTTTGGTATTCGCTTCCTATATTCCTGCTCATATACAGTAGAATCGAACGAACCGTCGCTAAATGACTTTGAAATGATATCGCTCCACATATCGGAAATTGGGTTAATGGTTTCATCGGTTGGGTCAAAATGCTTTATCCATGCAGCCAGCATATGTGCCTGGAAGGCATCCCAGTTGAGTACCTTTTCGCGTCTATCGGGTATTGATATATCACCAAGCAGACAGTTTTTTATATATGTCAGAACCGACCTTATGGGTTCGTCCTCTTTTGTAAGACCGAGCACAGACAGCCGTCTCAAGGCTTGTTCGGTAGTTATGTCTTTAGATGAGGTTGGCATACTCAAGGTGTGAAAAGTACCAAAGCTGCCGTCTTCTTGCTGCAGTGCTAGTATCTGTTCAATCCATCTGTTACCTGTTGTTGACATATATTCTCCATGTATTAATTCATTAAAAATCGATGGTGAGATCGTTGCGTAAATACCTGATAGGTGAAGTATCTTTCGGTTAGGTGTTTTTTACAGAATTCACCATGTAATATCAAAAGCTAACGACCTAAACGAACCAAAGAAAGTATCTAGCGAGATGAAAAAGCTTTGAATATATCACAAGTTTAACAAAAAATCTATCAGGAATATATATATCAGTGAAAATTTCTATCACAAATTTCGTCATATCATCAAAATAGTATAGTATTTATCTATCTCACAAAGGAATGATTGATATGAATATTACGAGA
Source organism: Oscillospiraceae bacterium (assembly GCA_009782665.1). Lineage (GTDB taxonomy): Bacteria > Bacillota > Clostridia > Oscillospirales > Ruminococcaceae > WRIP01. Next base: position 5,399 of record WRIP01000052.1, on the reverse strand, counting down.
TGGTTCAGCGATATATATATGTCCGAAAAGAAGAAGGCGTTTCCAATACTGTCCTTTCCATGTGTTCAACTGCTCTCACTAACGGTAGCTGACTTAATCTCCGACAGTAGTCTACAGGCCAAGGGAATGAAGCTCATCGCCGAACGATACGACACCGCAGCAGCGGTCGGTATGATGGATCTGTCGGTTGAAGCACAGGCATTCGGCGCAACGATAAAGACGGATGAGCATGAGGTACCGACCGTCGTCGGTAGTTTGGTGACTAATATGGCTGATGCGATGGCATTAACAGTGGGTGATCCATATACGTCTCGAACCAAAACATATATTGACTCTATACAAAAAGCTACCGAAATCATAACCGATCGTCCGGTCTTTGCCGGCATGTTAGGACCCTTTTCGCTTGCAGCGAGGCTTATTGGGATGACCGAGATAATGATCGATTGTTTCATTGAACCCGAGCTGGTTACACTCACGCTGGAAAAAGCAACTCAATTCTTAGTCAGCTACGGACAGGCATTCCAAAAGAGCGGAGCTCACGGAATTATACTAGCGGAACCGGCTGCCGGCTTACTTTCTCCCGACCTGATTGAAAGATTTTCAACCCCCTATGTAAAGCAGATCTGCGTACAGCTTCAATCGGAGGAGTTCGGCCTAGTCTACCATAACTGCGGTAATACCATCCCGCTCATACATTCAATACTGTCTATCAGTGCAGATGCCTATCATTTCGGCAATGCTATAAATATGGCAGAGATGTTGTCTCTTGTCCCGGATGACTGTTTGGTTATGGGAAACATTGACCCGGCGACCCAGTTCAGGAATGGAACACCTGAATCGATTTATGTCAACACGACCGAACTACTTGAGGAATGCGGTAGCTACAGTAACTTCATCATCTCTTCCGGTTGTGATATACCACCGCAGGCACCCATACAGAATATTGACAGTTTCTTTGCCGCAGTCAAGGGTTTCTATAGCTGACCGAGGAGAAAGGATACTGCCACAACGATAAAGAGGATGAGGTTCAATACCCATCCTCTTAGATATCTAAGACGTTTAGTGTGACTGACTCAGATGCGTTTTTCCAAGGCATCTGGGCTGATGGAATGCCGGATAGCAACATCCCTTGTAATTCTCCCCTGGTTATATAGTGTCAGCAGACTGTTGTCCATGCTAATCATACCCTCACCGCCTGAAGAAGCGATAAGCGGATTAATCTGATGGGTCTTTGATTCACGTATCAGTGTTCTGACGGCAGAGGTCATATGCATTACCTCGAATACCGGTATCATGTTGCCGTCGATACCCTGAACCAACTGTTGAGAGACTATAGACTGCAGCACCATAGCTAACTGCATGCGTATCTGCGGTTGCTGGTTGGACGGAAATACATCGACGATTCGGTCGATACTGTTTGCAGCACCCAGTGTATGCAGGGTGGATATGACTAGATGTCCGGTTTCAGATGCGGTCATAGATACGCGAATCGTCTCATAATCTCTCATCTCACCGACCAGAATTACGTCGGGTGCCTGTCTCAAACAGGCGGCAAGTGCGGAGAGATAAGAGGCAGTATCCAACTCAATCTCGCGCTGACTGACGATACTCATCTTGTTGCGATGCAGATATTCTATTGGTTCTTCCAATGTGATGATATGCCCGGTTCGTGTCTCGTTAATCTGATCGATGATACAGGCAAGTGTGGTGGATTTACCTCCTCCGGCAGGACCGGTTACTAACACCATTCCTTTACTGCGTTCCGAGATACTCATAACCTCATCCGGTATATTGATGTCCTTCCAGTTGGGAATTCCGAAGGAGATGACCCGGATAACTGCTGCCAATGAACCACGCTGCTTATATGTACTGACCCTGAAACGTGACAGTCCAGCAACCGCAAACGAGAAATCATCATCGCCGGTATTCATTAACCTGTCCATCGGGCGTTTGGACAGATGATAGATTTCTTCAATGATTGCCTGTGTCCCGTCGGGCAGAAGACGTTCGTCGTCAAGCGGAACTAACGCACCTTTTGTCTTGAGTGCTACCGGGAAACCGGCGAGAATGAATATGTCGGAAGCGTTCTGTTCTACTGCTTCTCTTATGAGTGTGTCGAGATTCATATATTTATCTCCTTGAAATATTTAGGTCGATTAGAACTATGTGTTTTTAATTGCCGCTCCATACCTCCATACTCTGGTCGGGTATCCAATCTGAGGCAGCTAATAGATTCCATCTTGAGATGGTGATGTTATTGTCGCTGTCGAAGTACAGTTCCACCAACAGCATCCGGCGATCATCTACAGGTTCGGTAAACTGCAGTGAAAACTCACGAGAGGACAGATCGGTCTGACCCGATTGAATACGTAGGCTGTCAAGATTTCCTTCCTTCAAGAGTTGTTGATGCATGAGGATTATCTTATCCTGTGCCCGATACTCGGCTTGGTAGTAGTCGGATATGGATTTTGCGGCTCGGTGAGATAGCCTTAAATCGGAACTGCTGGTGGTAAATGACAGCACCGAAAAGATGGTAAGACAAAGGACGGCGAAGACCATGATAATCGACGCACTGCCAACGTTAAACCCCGGTCGTCTGTTATTGTTGCTGCTGCGTTCTTTCTCAATCAAAACTCAGCCCTCCTCTCACCACAACCGAAAAGATTGGATCTCCGTCTAAGGTGGACGCCGTCACACTGCTCTCGCGGTGCATCTCATTTATCTCTTGGAGCTGTATGATGAAGGAAGCATCGGCCAGATTGTCGACCGGTTCCCAGATCTCATTATAGTAGAAGTCGACACTGTCATCGTTGGCACTGCCGCCCAAAAACTCTGCGGTTTTCAGATAGTCACCCTTCATCGCCTTATATACATCGGCTACCGATTGAACAGCCAGTGAAGCCTGTGAAATGTTACGACTCTCGTTGGAGATGAGTCGCGACTCGAAGAATAACCGCAAACATACGGCAGCGGAGAGGGAGAAGACCAGAATGACGAGTACTAACTCGATGAGGAAGAGACTGGATTTTGATCGTGTGTTCATTAAGTATTACCTCCGTTTACCCGCAGATATACGTAGGCAGTATATGCCCCTTCATCGGTGGTATAGTCAATTACCACCAAGGAGTTATCTACCATAGAGAAATTGATTGACTGCACCGAAAGAATGGTGGTGCCGGTAGAGGGTGGGAAATGATTCCCTTTCTCGGTGAACTGTTCCTTTACATCCCCTTCATGCAGATAGATAACTGTCTCATATTCCTTGCCGTCCGCGGCAACTTCGGTCAGAAACAGCGCTTCGGCATCTCCGAACATTTCGACCCTGACGCTGTCGTTGGTATCACAACGACGCAGTTTGGTAGTGATATATGACACGCTGGTTCGACTCTCGAACTGTATGCTAATATCATTCACTACGTTTTGATATATCTGCCCGCCGGAAAGAAGCACCATCAATACAGCCATTGCAAACACCGAGAACAGCGTAAGTGAGAACAGTATATCTATAGATTTAAAGGTGCCGCCTTTCTTAAGCAATGTTCATTACCCCTTTTCGATGATCCTGAAGCTAGGCATCATATTACTGCCGAAGGCAGTATAGAATACCGACAGTTTATTCTCGTTTATATATACCCCATAGTTATCTTTAATATACTCATAACTCTCGGGATAACATCCTTCGATGGCATAGCAGGTCACGATGGCTCGCAGGATACTATCTGATGCGGACTGGATCGATTGAACCCTCCGCTTTTCAGCTGTTTCCCTGAAACCGATGACCATGAAGACCGCAATCCCGACAAACAACGCGATTGCAAATAGGTTACTCTTCATAAATGAGATGAAGGAATTTTCATTTTTCTTCATATTCTTTACCTTTTACTAGATAGCCGACATAATTCCAGTCAACGGAAGCATAACCGCTAGCAGTATAGCGCCGATGATAATGGACATAATGACAACCAATGTCGGTTCAATCCGTCCGATGATTCGATCGAGATCGGCATTTGCTGCATCTTCACTTCGACGGGCAATCTCCGACATAACCGAATCGGTGGTTCCGGTTCTGACACCGACCCCCAGCATTCTCGAGTATATAGGTGGGAAGGCATCCGATTGTTCGACTGCGGCTGCGAACGATATACCGCTTTCTATCAACTCGCGGCATTTCTGTATCCGTTTGCTCATATGCGGATTATCTGAGAGTCGTTCTGCCATAACTAACGATTCGCTAGTATCCAGACCGCTCTGCATAGTCATTGAGAGTGCGAAAGCAAACCGTGCACCGGCTATCTTGGCTGAGAGACTGTCTTGATTCTTGCCTGAGGAAAATAGAGTTCTTCTGAGGTTTGGCATCTTGACTAGTACCAAAGCAAAACCGACAATAACTGCCAGTATGGCGATTGCTATATACCAGTATGCTGCCAACCACTGACCGAAATTCATGATTGCCACCGCGAAGGTAGGCATATCTCTACCGAGTTGACTGTATACTTCACCGAATATGGGAAGTACCTGAGTGATGAGTATCGATACCACCAGTAGTAGCATGACCACCAGAATGGAGGGATATGCTATGGCGTTTCGTATGCTGCGATTTATCTGATCCTGACTCTCGTAGTATTCCGACAGCGCCTTGAACACCTCCTCTTGGTATCCCGTCTTGGTACCTATTTCGATCATCTGACACATGTAGTCGGGGAACCGTTCGGTTTTTCTCAACGCTTCATAAATTTCATCGCCTTCACTCATGTATTCCGTAACGCTATTGAGAACCGACTTAGTGTCCTTAGTCGTATCTCCGTCGGCAAGCATCTCAAGTCCGTCTTCCAGCGAAATACCCGCCTTGACGATGAGATGAAGTTCGATACAGAGTGAAGAGATGTATCCGTAACTCAGATTTTTCATGTTTCCTCCCTATGGTACAATGCTTTACTGAAATATTGAAGTTGTTCGCTAAAAATGTAGATCATCGATGTAATTACTTCCATCGCCTATGAAGTTCGCCATTGTTTTATTTGCGAAAACACCTATCTTTGCAGAAATTTTTCAAAGCGTTTTAACGCACTTCGGCTCTTTGTGAAAAATTTAAATTAAAAAATGAATTTTAGAAGTGCCCAGTAAAATATTTGGAGTTAAAATGTTATGAATCAATATCATGATAAAGGAGAAAGTAATTGTAGAACGGAGCAACGATAAGATGATAGATAGTGCTTATGTGGCCTCGTTGACATCACCGACCGCAACTAATATATCTCTGTTTGGTGCAAAAGCTGCGAACCTCGCAAAAGCTACTCAATTGGGGTTCTCTGTACCGGACGGTTTAGTTGTTTCTATAAAATGCACAGAAGACGAATTTGCTCTTATAGCAAAGGCAATACTTGACGAATTGTATCCTT
>WRIP01000051.1 GCA_009782665.1 Oscillospiraceae bacterium | reverse complement strand
CGAATGCTGGTAGGTCCTAGTGACTGCATCTGCAATGAATGTGTTTCACTATTTTTTTCTTTACTGGATGATTCAGACATTGTCAACGAGTATCTAGACTCTGATAATCGTAAGGTTACTGCGAGCATTAAGGATAGTGATTTCAATATTCTAAGACCTCATGCCATCAAAGAAGCCTTGGATAGATATGTCATTGGACAGGACGAAGCGAAAATAGTGCTTTCTGTCGCGGTATATAACCACTACAAGAGATTAGAGAGTCGTCGAAGAGCCGATGATGTAGAGATACAAAAGAGCAATGTATTGTTGGTCGGTCCGTCTGGAGTAGGGAAGACCTACTTAGCACAGACTCTAGCTCGGATTATAAATGTACCTTTTGCCATCACCGATGCCACCACTTTAACCGAAGCCGGTTATGTAGGTGAGGATGTTGAAAACATACTGCTTAAACTAATTCAAGTCGCAAATATGAATGTTAAGCATGCACAACGCGGAATCATATATATTGATGAGATTGATAAGATTACGCGTAAGAGCGAGAATCCTTCTATTACCAGAGACGTAGGTGGTGAAGGTGTTCAACAGGCACTGCTTAAGATAATTGAAGGTACTGTAGCCAATGTGCCGAGACAGGGCGGTAGAAAGCATCCACACCAAGAGTTCATTCCCATTGACACCACCAATATCCTCTTTATCTGTGGTGGTTCCTTTGACGGAATCGATAAGTTAGTCGAGAGTCGGGTCGCAAGTTCCTCCATGGGATTCGGAGCTACCATCAAATCGTTGGATAGTAACAAAAAAGATACACTGATGAAGCAGGTTGAATCACATGATCTGGTCAAATATGGCTTGGTGCCGGAGTTGGTTGGAAGGGTACCAATCATCTCGGTATTGAGTTCACTAGATGAAGAGATGATGGTACGGATATTAAATGAGCCAAAGAATGCGTTAGTCAAACAATATCAAAAACTCTTCAGCTTTGATGGAATACAGTTGGATTTCGAAGCTGATGCGCTTACCGCAATAGCCAAGAAGGCTATAGATAAAGGAAGTGGAGCCAGAGGTCTTCGATCCATCATGGAAGATATGTTAATTCCTATCATGTATGAATCCTCTGCAAGAGATGACATCAGACGAATTATAGTAGATACCGATACTGTTAATACCCATGTCCCGAAGTATGAACTACGAAAAGCCGCAGGATAAGGATGCTTAATGAAAGCTAACATTAACTCAAAGACATTAATTAAGGATATACCGCTGATACCGCTAAAGAACATGGTTCTCTTTCCCGGTACTATAAATCATTTTGATATCGGGCGGGAACAGACGTTTAGGACAGTGGAAAATGCTTTGTCTCAAGGTGCTTCAGTCTTTCTCATTGCTCAACGAGACCCAAAAGTGAATGAACCGACACTTGATGACCTATATAGGTTCGGGATTGTCGGAGAGATAATCCAGATTCTGAAGTTTAGTGATAGCATGGCAAAGGTATTGGTACGCTGTAGATATCGAGCTAAGTTACTATCGCTGTATACTACAGATGACCGAATGACTGCCGATATAAGACGAGTGGGAAATCGAAAGGTCCGGGAAGATGATATTGATACCGCTAAGGCACTTGTGCGTTCCATACGCGATCAATTAGGTTCATATTTTGAGTATTTTCCGAGACTTAGCAGCGATGTAGTCCAGAGTATCTTTTCTGAGGAAGATTTCAGAACTTTTGGCGAACTCATCGCATTTAATCTCCCATTGGAGTTTGCCGCAAAACAATCGATCCTTGAGCAAAATAGTGATCTGACTCGACTCAGGATGCTGCTAGATATTCTCCATAAGGAGAATAATATCCTAGGGATCGAACAGAAAATAAATGAAAACCTATTTAACCAGATAAACCGAACCCAACGTGACTATTATCTGCGTGAGCAGATGCGAGTAATCTCCAACGAACTTGGAGAAGGGGAGAACTCCGCCGAGGAGGCTGAAGAGTTCAAACGGAAGATAGAAGCATTGCCGATTGAAGATGACTATAAACTTAAGCTAAAAAAAGACGTGGATCGGATGGAAATGATCCCTGCTAGTTCTCCGGAAGTTGCACTACTCAAAGCATATCTCGACACTGTGGTCAGCCTTCCCTGGGAGAATTTTACCGAAGATAATTATAACTTGGAATTAGCGCAACAGATACTTGACCGCGATCATTACGGAATAACCGATGTCAAGGACCGAATGCTAGAGTTCTTAGCGGTCAGAAGCCTGACCGATGAGATTAATGCTCAGATTATCTGTCTTTTAGGACCTCCAGGAGTTGGCAAAACCTCGATAGCCAAATCTGTTGCCGAGAGTATGGGCCGTAAGTTTGTCAGAATGTCTTTAGGTGGAATTAGAGACGAAGCTGAAATCCGTGGGCACAGACGCACCTATGTCGGTGCTATGCCTGGCAGGATAATCAGTGCAATGCAACAGGCAGCTACTACTAATCCGCTCATTCTGTTGGATGAGGTAGATAAACTCGGCAATGACTTCAGAGGTGATCCAGCTTCAGCATTACTTGAGGTACTCGATCCGGAACAGAATAATCGATTCCGAGATCACTATATAGATATACCATTTGACCTCAGTAAAGTACTGTTCATTACAACCGCAAACACAACCGATACTATACCGCCTGCATTACTAGACCGGATGGAGGTTGTGAACCTTTCGAGTTACACTAGTGAAGACAAGTTCAATATTGCTAAGTTTCACCTCATATCAAAACAACTGATAAAACACGGATTGAATAAAAAGCAATTTTCAATCAACAATTTAGCTCTCAAGTATGTCATAGATAACTATACTAGAGAAGCTGGTGTAAGGAATCTAGAACGTCAGTTAGCTAAGTTAATACGTAAGTCAGTTAAGCTCATTGTCAGCAAAGAAGTCACTTCCGTAAAGATAGACAAACAAAAAGTTGAAGAGATGCTGGGACCTCCGAATCGATTATCGTTAGTTTCCAGTCGACAATCTGTGGTCGGTGTAGCAAATGGTCTGGCGTGGACCCCGGTAGGTGGAGAGGTTATGCCTATTGAGGTATCGGTTATCCCTGGTAGTGGAAACATCAATCTGACCGGTAGGTTGGGTGAAGTTATGAAGGAATCCGCACAGATTGCAGTAACCTACATCAGATCACTGCCCACCCGTTACAGGATACCTGACAAAATCCTCTCTGACTTTGACATTCATGTTCATGCGCTGGAAGGTGCCGTTTCTAAAGACGGACCTTCTGCGGGAGTTACCTTAACCACCGCTCTCGTCTCAGCTTTTGTAGGTACCCCGGTAAAAAAAGGACTTGCTATGACCGGTGAGATAACTCTAAAGGGAAACGTACTGCGTATTGGTGGACTTAAAGAAAAGATGATTGCAGCATACAAAGAAAAGATAAAGGAGATTATCATCCCTAAAGATAATATGGTAGATCTCTTTGATATTCCTCAGAATGTAAAGTCATCTATGGTTATCCATCCGGTTAGTAGTATTGAACAGGTTTTAGATATTGCAATACCGAAAATCAATGAAAAACAGAAACAGTAATGAATTTCAATAAAGCACAATTTATACGTTCAATAGGTTTTTCCGAACAGCTGACCGCATCAACCGAAAAAGAAATCTGTTTCTGCGGTCGGTCTAATGTGGGTAAATCTTCATTGCTCAACAAACTCTGTAATCGTAAATCTCTTGCAAAAGTCGGTTCGATGCCCGGAAAGACCACGACCATTAATTTTTTCTCTTTAGGTGAAGGATACATACTGTCCGACCTACCTGGTTATGGGTATGCCAAACGTTCCTTTTCCGAGAGACAACGTTGGGCTAAGCTCATGGAGCACTACTTTAACTCTGAACGAAATATTATCTTAGCCATACTGTTACTTGATATGAGACATCATCCTTCACAAGATGATTTTCAGATGCTAGATTTTCTAATGCAGACCAATACTCCATTCATGGTCGTACTCACCAAAAAGGATAAACTGAATAAAACCGACCAGAAGCAAAACTATGAGGATTTCTGCTTGTTGCTGGCACCTTATCGACCACAGGAAGTAGTTGCATTTTCCACACTTGAAAATGAGACTGCTAACAATGTCAGAGCAAGAATATCGGACATTGTAAAGCAAAGGGAAGAGTTAGATGATTATTAATGATAATTTCAAAATAGGAGACGATGGACAATTGAATGTTGAGTCAATTGGTTGTATTGATTTGGCAGACAGATATGGTACCCCTCTTTATGTCATGAGCAAGTCGCAGCTGCTCAATAATATTGCTGTTATGAAGAATCAGATGGAAAAATCATTTAGTAGTAGCTGTATAGCATATGCATCAAAAGCATTATCCTGTAAAGAAATATATCGAATAATCAAAGACAGTGATATGTCACTGGACGTAGCTTCGCAAGGAGAATTGGCTACCGCACTCTCGGTAGATTTTCCGGTTGAGAGGATATATTTTCACGGGAATAATAAAAATGAAAAGGATTTGAAGTATGCTCTTGAAGCAAGTATCGGATATATTGTTATCGATAACCTATCTGAAATTCGACTTCTAGAGCGCTTAACCAGTGTTACTGGCATTCGACAGAAGGTTTTACTACGTGTGAAACCGGGTGTTGAAGCTCATACTCATGAGTATATACGAACCGGTGGAGTTGACTCAAAATTCGGTTTATCTAAGGAAAAAGATGAACTATATCCCGTTCTTTTAGAAATATCTAACTGTAAAGGCATTGAACTTGTCGGACTTCATTGTCACATCGGCTCACAGATTGTCGATATTGAACCTTATCTTGTGACTGCTGACATAATGTTAGAGTTATTTGCAAGGATTAATCGTGAATTTAGTTTTGAGCTACAGGAACTCAATCTCGGTGGTGGGTTTGGCATCGAATATTTAGAGTCTCAAACAGTACCCAAAACCTCCGATTTCATTAAGTGCATAGGCGAAACTATAGATGAACTATGTAAAAAGTACGGTATTGAGGTTCCTAAGATTGTATTTGAACCAGGACGATCGGTTGTTGGCAGTGCCGGACTGACACTCTATTCTGTCGGAAACATCAAAAAAGTCAAAGATATTCGCAGTTATGTGGCAATAGATGGCTCTATAGCCGACAACATACGTTTCGCACTCTATCAATCCGACTATATCTTCGATATTGTCGACCGAGTGTCAGAGACGAAAGACACATCCGTAGCGATTGCGGGAAGATGCTGTGAGACAGGTGATTTGATAGCTAAAGATATCCTAATTCAAGAACCCAAAGAGAATGATATACTCTCGGTCTATCCGACCGGTGCATATAACTATTCGATGGCATCAAACTATAATCGGTTACCCAAACCGGCTATGGTACTAGTTGATAAGGATAGTGTAATAGAAATAATAAGGCGAGAAACAATAGAAGATCTACTAAGATTTGACCTTTAGGAAAAGAAGGAGTCGTTCGATGAATAGTAATCTTAAGTGCGAATCAATGGATGAATTGTTTCATGCAATTCTTTCACTGGAAACCGAGGAGGAGTGCTATAATTTTTTTGATGATCTGTGTACCATTAAAGAACTAAAATCCTTCGCCCAACGTTTTCAGGTCGCACGTATGCTTAACAACAAAATAGTCTTCAGTGAGATAGCAGCCATCACCGGTGCCTCCTCCGCTACAATTAGCAGGGTGAATCGTTCGTTAAACTATGGTAGTGACGGATACCGGAATATGATTGCTAAATTATCAGACCAATGAGTGCCTATAGTATTTCGGCAAAAGTATATGATCTGTTCTTAGATGAATTTGATTACGATCGATATGCATCATACATCAAAAAAATCATCGAGACTCATGGTCTACTCGGCAGTGTTGTTGATGCCGGTTGCGGAACAGGACGAATACTGAAGCTACTACATGAATGTAAAAATGAACTCATTGGAGTGGATATATCTGCTGAGATGCTTTCTATTGCTCAGAGAAAGAATACCGGAGCTTTGTTAGTACAACAGGATATATCTAAGCTTAAACTGGCTCATCCAGCCTCACTTATCTACTCATCTCTTGATGTAATTAACCATCTTGAATCTATCGATGAAGTCGGACAGTTCTTCCAAAGTGCTGCTGATTCTCTAGAGAAAGATGGTATGTTGGTGTTTGATTTCAATCTACCGCACAAGCATAAGGTGGTACTTGCAGACAATTGCTTTACCTATGAGAAATACAAGTACTACTTAATCTGGAACAGCTACTATCATGAAGACATGGTCAGTTTCTCGCTGGATCTGTTCACACAGCAACCAGATGGAACATACATCCGTGAAAGTGAAGAATTCTCTGAGTACACATATTCGCTGGAGAACATATCAAATCTGCTGAAGAGTAACTTCAAATTACTCGACCTATTTGACGGGGACAGTTTCTTGCCTTTGATTGAAACCTCAAACAGAGCTTTAGTTACTGCGATTAAGAGGTAGCTATGAGCAATGTAATCCGATGTATATCTAAAGACGGTTTCGTAATAGTAGTGGCAGTTGATTCTACGTCAATTATTGCCGAGATGGAACGTATCCATCATACATCCGCAACTGCCAGTGCTGCACTTGGAAGAACCCTCACAGCCGCGGTTTTGATGGGAAGTCTTCTAAAGAATGAGACAGATTCTGTGACACTTCAAATAAAAGGGGACGGACCGATAGGTGGAATAATCGCGGTATGTGATTATGACCTTAATGTCCGAGGTGAATGTGACTATCCACTAGCTGATCTTCCGATTAACCCAATAACCAAGAAACTAGATGTTGGAAAGTTGGTCGGGACAGAAGGTCAGCTTATTGTTTCGAAAGATATCGGTATGATAGAACCTTATGTGGGGCAGGTTCCCTTAGTTTCGGGTGAGATTGCTGAGGATATAACCGCATACTATGCGTACAGTGAACAGGTACCTACCGTGTGTTCTTTAGGTGTTTTAGTTGACCGCGATCTGACCATAAAAGTAGCAGGCGGTTTTCTCCTACAGTTACTACCCGGTGCTACAGAGTCTGAGATTGAACTGATTGAAAAAAACCTCATAGCAAAAGAATCTATATCAAGCCTTATTAATAACGGGCTTTCACCCAAAGACATTGCGTTTCAAATCATGGAAGGGCTAAATCCAGAAGTATTGGATGAACTCGAGTCATCATACAGTTGTCATTGTACCGAGCAATATATGAGAAACATATTGATTTCACTAGGACAAGAACAGCAAGATGCTGCTGTTCTTGAAGAAGGATATATTGAAATTGTGTGCGGTTACTGTCAAACCAAATATCGATTTACACTTGACCAACTGAGATAGTAACCATGCCGGAAGATATACCGGCGTTTTGCTTTTCAGTAATTATTTTCTGTAATCGTAATATCTCTATCATGTTGTTTAGGTATCGGGGACTAAGCCACTACTTCTAAATGCATGACGACTTCTCTTGTATGAATACATGATTTTATCTGCTTCGGAGAAAACCTCATTATATGATTGATCGGTAGAGGTCATTATTGAATATCCCCAGGATATACTGGGTGAACCAAATACATCATGACTCACACTGGAACACCTCATTATCATGTCCTGAACGAACTGATCGGCAAGTTCTTGCGAACCACCTGGTATCAACAGTACAAACTCATCTCCTCCGACTCTGGCAACAAATGAACCGGGTGGTTGAACTTCACGAATGAAATTTGAAACCATCACTAAGAGTTCATCTCCAACCTGATGTCCATAGCTGTCATTTATCTGTTTCAGACGATTCACATCGCCTATGAAGATGACAAGTGGCATGTTTTCCGGTTTAACTATTTGATTAACCACATCAATATATGCATTACGATTGTGGAGTTGTGTCAGTTGGTCGTATAGTACAATACCCTCAAAGTTTCTCAG
>WRIP01000050.1 GCA_009782665.1 Oscillospiraceae bacterium | reverse complement strand
CATAAGCGCACCTGCTAGTCCACCACCGGCATTGTTAACTAGGATATCAACCCCGCCAAATGTCTCTACCACCTCATGGGCAAAATCATATATACCTGTCTCTGTACTGACATCGACACTCTTGGTATAGACATTCATATACCCTGCTGCATTGGCTTTAGCCGTGAAATCATCAAGCTTCTCCTGCCTGCGTCCACAGACTGCCACATTACATCCTTCTTCAAGAAATAGTAATGCCGCGGCTTCCCCTATACCGGTTGCTCCTCCGGTAATGATAGCTGTTTTTCCTTTTAGTCCTAGATCCATTACAACCTCCGATGCTTAAATAATAACCTGTGGTGGAGCTGAAGCGACTAGATTCCTCGACTCTTCCATCTCCTGACTCCAATCCAGATGACGGGAATCTGCTCCGCGATCATCTGTCTTTATCCAATCCATAAAGTCTTCCCACATATCTATTGTCCAGGTCGTATCTATCTGTGCAGTGGTGTATTTACCTTGCTCCAGTCGCAGGAATCCGAATACATCCTTGATATGTGATTTTTCTGCTCCTACCACACATATTTCAGCCATATGCGGTGGGATGAATAATACACCTGAGATGGTAGCAAAGACGATATCTCCGGGCAGACATACCGCTCCGCCGATTTTTGTCGGACCGTTCATGCTAATCATGGTTATCTCAGCGATTGCGGTGGGATCCTCTCCACGATGATATATCTGCAGATTGGGGATGTTGACTATCTGTTCCATATCTCGAATACCACCCCAGATGACCGCTCCACCGTTTTTGGTTCTGGTAGCGATGGCCGTCGATAGGTTTCCGCCCACATAGGTTCCTTGAAAAACCTTATCAAAAAGATCGATTACGATGACGTCATCCTCAATCAAAGAATCAATAACCCACTGGTTGTAGTTTCCGTGTCTTCCTTCTTCTTTGTGCCCATAGTTGAGCAGTATCTCCTGGAGGTCAGGTCTTAGAGGTACAAGTGTACTCGTAACCGCACGACCGATAAGTTTCTGGCCGGGTTTAGTGGTTTGAAAACCACTTACAAACTGATACTTGTATCCGGCTCTCCAAAGCGGTCCCCAGGCTTCTTCCAATGTTATTGCTCTGAGACGTTTCAGAATATCATCCGAGACTCTCGGACGACCGTCATCAAACCTGTCCCCTGTCCACATACTGGTAATATGTAGTATGTCTTCATACGCGCTGAATTTCATGTCTTCCCTCCTAAAATATTAACTCCACAATCTGTGATTGCTGGTATCAAAATCATATATCGATGTTTCTTCCCAGACACCGGGTACATCGGGATGCAGATGTGCGGCTAACACCTCATCATCGAGATCCTCAATACCGAGACCGGGTGTGTTCGGAACTGTGATATATCCGTCTTTTACCAACGGTTTAGGCAATCCGATAGCTATATCATCATACCAATGAACATCTACCGAATGCATCTCTAGTGCTAGGAAGTTTTCTGTAGAGGCTATCGAGTGCACACATGCCATACAGGCAATGGGGCTCTCTGCCATATGTACTGCCATAGCGACACCGAACTCCTGAGCCAGATCCCCTATCTTCTTGTTCTCGAGAATACCCCCGCTGGTGAGAATATCCGGGTGAATTACCGCAACTCCGCCAGCTTCCAGCAACGGTCGGAAGTTCTCCTTGAGGTAGATATCTTCTCCAGTACCTATCGGAGTGGTGGTCGAACGTCGAAGGATAGCATACTGTTCGGTGAGCTGCCAGGGGATGAGATCCTCTGCCCAAGCTAAATTGAACTTCTCCAATCGTTTACACAACCGTATACAGTCTTCCAGGCCCAGATGTCCGAAATGATCGATAGCAAGTGGAATCTCGTATCCGACGACACCCCTTACATCCTTTGTATACTCTTCTAGTATATCCAAACCCTTCTCGGTTATATGGATACCGGTAAAGGGGTGTGCGATATTATTGATTTCATAGTTCTTATAGAGTGCTTGATGATAAGCGAGGGGATCCTTGATGCGATTCTCTCTTGCTAAATCAAGTGCCTCACGACGTGCTCCGAACTCTTCGATAAACCCGAGTGGTGCCGACAGACTGTCGGGTATATCATATAGCATGGGGATACCCAGATCCATCTTCAAGAAGGTGTATCCCTTTTCCATACGCAATTTCAATGCTTTGCCCATCTCCTGCCCGGTGTGTTTTCCGGAAACGTCGGTATCACAGTACATCCGTATTTTGTCGCGGAATTTTCCTCCGAGCATCTGATATATCGGTACTGAATATGCTTTTCCTGCCAGATCCCATAGTGCTATCTCAACACCTGATACCCCGCCACCCTGCCGTGCGAAACCTCCGAACTGCTTTATCTTTCTGAAGATTCTGTCGATATCGCAGGGGTTCTCACCGATGAGCAGATGTTTGAGCATCAGAGCGTAGGTTTTGCTGCCTCCATCTCGAATCTCACCTAATCCCACCAATCCTTGGTTTGTATATACCTTCATCAGTATACAGTGCATCGGGGCGTCAGATATATTACAGAACCTGACATCGGTTATTCTCAACTCCGAGGGATTTGAGTAGGTGGAGACATTGGCTAACGCTTCATTGTAATCAGAAACCATGAACTATCCTCCTTAAGTATTTATGCTTTATCGGTATATACATTAAGGATGTATTCTTGGGATTGAAGATAAAAATACATCCCTAAATCACCTTCATTTTATAATAAACTCATCGACTATGTACCTGGGTCTATGCTTGCTCTCTTCAAAAATCTTACCGATATATTCCCCCACCACTCCGAGTGAGGTCATCATTATGCCACAGACGGTCCAGTTTGAGGCAATAACCCATGCTAGACTCAGCGTTAAGTCTAGACGTAACAGAGCCAACACCAATAACACAACTAGAGAGAGGACCGATAGGGTGAAGATAATAGATCCAGTGACCGTCACTATTCTCAGTGGAGTAACTGAAAAACTGGTAATACCGTTGAGAGCTAACTGTAGCATCTTCTTAAATGGATATTTGCTGGTACCGGCATATCTCGGCAGACGACTGTATTCAACCGTACAACTCTTGAACCCTATTAGCGGGACCATTCCTCTGAGGAATAGGTTAACCTCCTTAAATTCCGACAGTGCTTCAAGTGATCTTTGACTCATCAGTCGACAATCGGCATGGTTGAAGATGGTTTCCACCCCCATGTTGGTCATCATGTTATAGAAGAGCTCTGCCATACCCCGCTTAACGGTCGTATCGGATTTTCTGTCACCGCGTACCCCATAAATTATTTCAAATCCTTCATAGTACTTTTCTATGAAGCTATCGATTACATCGACGTCGTCCTGTAGATCTGCATCCATCGAGATGGTAACATCACATCTGTCTTTAACTTCAAGCAACCCTGCTAGCAATGCATTCTGATGCCCGCGATTCCTACTGAGCTTCAATCCTGCAAATATGTCATTGTCTTCATGAAGTTTACAGATAATGTTCCATGTATCATCCTTCGACCCGTCATCAACAAACACAATACGAGACTCAGGCGAAATCAGCTGCGCTTGAATGAGAGCATTCAGCTTACCTTCCAGCGTGGATGCGGTATATGAAAGCACCTCTTGTTCGTTATAGCATGGGACTACCAGATAGAGTCTAGCGGACATTACAAATATCCTTCCTCTCACCCAACCGATGTCGGGAACCAATATTGACTTGATTTGCTTGCTGTGATATCATTCATTTGTTCTTTCAGAGATGCGCCGGTAGCTCAGTTGGATAGAGCGTCTGGCTACGGACCAGAAGGTCGGGAGTTCAAGTCTTCTCCGGCGTACCATCGTTTTAGGGTATATTCTGCAACTTCGGTTGCAGAATATGCTTTTTTCGATCGTCTATCTAAACTGCTATCTCTATTCAGATTATAGAGCAAGCGACATATCAGTACAAGATTATCTGCTCGTATTCTGCTTCATGATTCGAGATACAGGCAGCTCTGTTTTCTATTGCTGCTGCCAGGATGTATCGGAGGGGTTGGCTTGGAATGCCAGTAGTTTCATGATATCGGATTCTAAAATCTCTCCTCTTTCCAATGCCACCTCGATAAGGGAAGAGAATCCAGACAGAGCGACGTATTTTGTATTCGCTTTTGCGAAGTTGTCATCTGCCTTTATCATCTCATAACTAAAGATTGAGGCGACTCCGAGCACTTCAGCGTCTGAGGTACGCAGTGTTTCAACCACCTCAAGCACCGAACCGCCGGTAGAGATAAGGTCCTCAACTACCACGACTTTTTGTCCCGGCAGCACCCTACCTTCAATCAGGTTTTCTCTACCATGCTCTTTAGCGGTTGCTCTGACATAGGCCATCGGCAGATTGAGTATCTTTGCCGCTAATGCCGCATGTCCGATACCTCCGGTACTGGTTCCAGCTAGTACCTCTACGGTCGGATACTGTTCTGCTATCATCTCTGCCATAAACGCTTCAATTCTGTCTCTTGCAGCCGGATAGGATAGTACCAATCGGTTATCGCAATAGATGGGGGATTTAATCCCGCTGGCCCAGGTAAAGGGATCATTGGGTCTTAGGTATACCGCTTGAATATCCAGTAAAAGCCCTGCAACAGTTTTCTTCATATCATTCTCCTAAAAAGTCTTTTACCGTTTGCCTATAGGCGGCAAGCGGATTGTCTGCTCTGGTTATGGGACGTCCAACCACGATATAGTCACATCCCAACAGGCTTGCTTGCTGCGGAGTGGTAACCCGGCTTTGATCATCTCCGACAATACCCTCAGGGTAACGAATACCAGGAGTAACGGCGATGAACTGCGTACCACATACCTGCTTGACCCACTCGGTTTCCAACGGTGAACAGACCACCCCGTCAAGACCGGTTATCTCTGCTCGCATAGCATACTGCTTAATTGTCTCTTCCATGGAACAGTGTATGAGCAGTTGTTCTCTGAGACTCTCATTGCTGGTACTAGTCAGTTGTGTGACTGCAATGAGCAAAGGTCTGCGGTCGCCCGCTACCGAACGTAATCCCTCTAATGCAGCCTGCATCATCTCGTTCGTTGAAGCATGGATATTGGTTATCTGTACATCCAACCCGGCGATGATTCGCATGGCACTCATGACCGTATTAGGTATATCATGGAGTTTGAGATCGAGAAATACATCGTGGTTTCTCCCTCGTATTTCTCTGACGATATCCGGCCCTTCGCTGTAAAACAGCTCCATCCCAATTTTGACAAACGGCTTTTGCTGTGGTGGGAACAATTCAAGAAAATCCAGTGTAGTCTGTTTGTCCTTGAAATCACAGGCGATGATTACATCTCGTTTCTTCATCTAAAACTCCTTCCTATACATTCATTTATGCTATCGATACCATATTCTACTAGTTTTGCCGGAAGCAGTTCGATTATCTCTTTTGCGACATACGGGTTAATGAGATTTGCAGAACCTATTTGAACTGCTGTCGCTCCAGCTGATATCATCTCTATTACATCGTCACAGCAGCAGATACCACCAACGCCGATTATTGGAATATTGACCGCTGTAGCCACCTGATAGACGATTCTCACTGCTACCGGTTTTATGGCAGGACCCGACAGTCCGGCAGCACCGATACTGACGATAGGTTTTCCGGATCGGGGATCGATACGCATACCCAGCAACGTATTGATGAGGGTCAAACCGTCTGCCCCTTCATTCTCACAGGATTTAGCAATACTCACAATATCGGTGACATTGGGGGTGAGTTTAACAAACACCGGTTTCTCAGCAACCTCCTTTACTGCACGGGTTACCTCGGCAGCGGCTTCTGCTGTTGTTCCGAACACCATACCTCCGTCCTTTGCATTGGGGCAGCTGATGTTTACTTCTAGTATTGCTACATCGGTTTGATTAAAATAACTAGCCACCTCAACATACTCATCGACTGAAAAGCCGGAGATATTTGCGATGACCGGTCCTGTGTAACAATCTCTCAGTTTAGGCAGCTCCTCTCGGATCACCGCCTTTACACCGGGGTTCTGGAGCCCTATAGCGTTGAGCATACCAGAAGGACATTCGGCAATACGCGGTAGTTCATTGCCATATCTCGGCTGACTGGTAGTGCCTTTTATGGCTATAGCACCCAGTAGATTAAGGTCATAGAAACGTGACATTTCGTAGCCGAACCCAAAACAACCGCTGGCCGGGATAACAGGATTTTTCAGTTCTACTCCTGCAATGGTTGTCGTTAATATGCTGTTATATGAGGTTTGCTTGCTGCAATTCATAGTGATTCCTTCTTGAGCTATATCGGTCATTGAGTTTGAACTATGTTGAGCGGAGTACCGCATTTCATGCAAAAAAGGCTGTCGGATGGATTAATGTGACCACAGATTCGACACTGATAGGGATTATATGGTTGGTTAGGCAGTGGTTGAAGGTTCACCTGCGGTATGCTGTTAGCGTCTTGAACTATCGGTCCGGCTTTAGAGATTGTATTTGCAATAAATCCCCCCAATGCCGCAAAGAGCAGTGCCAGCACATATATTATTGCCACTTCACCGTCCGAGCCTAATATTAAGCTGACAAATGCACCCACAAACGCTCCAACAAACTCGAATCCCAGCCAGAGTGCGATGGTATATGCGACCGCTCCGGAGCCTTTCCTGCCACGGGCTTTAGCATTCTGTGAGTTTTTCTTACACAGATAATAGACAGCTATAATCTCCAGCATCGACCTACTCCTTTCGGTTTACCTTTTGTTTCCAGTTTGCTTGTTCAGTGTACTTCATTAAATGAGATATCATCACTGCGCATGATAGGACCTTCAACACAGATTCTCGCATATCCGGTCAGCGTTCGACAACTACAGCCCATACAGGCACCAAAACCGCAACCCATTCGTGATTCGAATGACAGTTGCCCTTTAAGCGGCAACGTATGAACTGCCCGCAACATATTTTCCGAACCGCAACTGAAATAGTAGTCATAGTTGACAACTTCAACCGCTTGAGTCACCATACCCTTCATCCCTAAGGATCCGTCCACTGTAGCGACCATAAGTCTGTTGGTATATGGCTTAATCTGCTTTAACCCATAGACCTCCTGCTGTCGGTTGAATCCGACAACCGTATCAAACACAATACCCATTTCGCTCAGTGTCTTTGCGAGACCTATAAGCGGTGCCACACCCATTCCGCCGCCGATTAACACCACTCGTTGCCCTGAAGCTACAGTGATATCATATCCGTTACCCAACCCGGTCAACAGATCCAGCTGCTGCCCCGTGACATATTGCGACAATTGTTTAGTTCCTTCTCCGACTACCCGATAGAAGATGGTCAGGCTGGCGTTGTCCCAGAGCGCGATACTCATAGGGCGACGCAGGTAAAACCCGTCGATTTTTATGTTGATAAACTGTCCGGGTGCAGTAACCGAAGAACTGTCACCCTGAATCTTCATCATATATATCTGTTCGGCAACCATATCGTTAGCCAATACTGTGTAGTTCATCGAACTTAAGCACAGGATACCCCTACTTCTGAAAGTGGGGGAGGAATGTGCTTTCCCTTTCTGTTAATAGTGTTTGTTTCTTTCGAGTAATATCGTTTTCTTATATGAATAACTGCCTTTATTTAGTTTGCTGCCAGTGTGATTTCGTAAATCAAAATATCCAGTATTTCTTCTTCCAAATATATACCACTCTTCACCTTCTGCCTTGACCTTGTCAAATAATCTGTACCCTAAAACTTCATAAGGAGCTTTATTAACTTTCCATCTACCACATTTAAGTTGGTTTGCTTTGTAAAGGCTTCGATTGTTCTTCCTTACGAATTTCTGAATAAATATCTCCTCGTTGCGTTTTGCGTTTAGATTTCCTGTAATACAATATGCATCAGAACTATGGGATTTTTCAATATTATTACTAATACGGTTGTTTTTAGTTATATAACCAAATGTCATTGTAACATTAGGATATATCTCCTTAAG
>WRIP01000049.1 GCA_009782665.1 Oscillospiraceae bacterium | reverse complement strand
TAATGCTGAGATATCACTAAAGGTCAGCTTTATGTTTTTTCGAAACAAAAAGTTGAATGAAATGTTGCTACCAACCACAACTATCTTCCACCTGAGTGCATATATTAATAGAACCAATCCGGTAAAAACTAACTCAGCATTTATTATGAGTAAGAAGAGTCTTCGGTCATCCGGATTCGGATTAGTCAATGCCGCAATAATTCCAAATATAAGCACCACGACAACAATAAACAGTGCTACCCAAACCCCATCCTTTGGCGGTCTCAGGGTATAGTTTTCTTCAACAATCTCGAAAAAGTCATCAAAATGATCCTGACGATATTCTTCAATCGCAGTATATATAGTCTCTAGGTTGTTCTCGTATTCGTCTTCGGATAGTTCGACTAGTGAAGGATCACTCAAACTTTCTGCAAGATCAGAGAGTCCGATTAGATGAACTGCTTCAATTAACTCTTCGACATTATCAAAATCTTCATTGATTATCTTAAAGGTCCGACCGACGTTAATCATGCTGAAATACACCCTCACACATAATGCAGCTGTCTTTTGAATCGGGGTGAACCGAATACTATCGTCGGTAACAAAATTATAGAAAGCTCTGTTTTCTGAGCCGGGTATGGCGAGTATTTCGGTTTGAGTTATCGGAATTTTCATTTTGTTTGACCTCTAGTATGACAGTGTACACATATCGTATTTATTGGTATTGCTTCAGGAATCAATGTCATAATTACTGTATATATTATACTGTCTTAGTATACTAATTCCAACTAAGGTTGTAAGTTGGTTGCATAACAGTTGTCCACCTATATCACAAAACATCACCTTATGTAGCTTCGCTAGTTAGGTGATGTTTAGGTAGTTCTATCTATAGGCAATTAGTCAGATATATCTCTGATAGTGACATAGGTTTTAAATACTTTAGATATCCTGATGTCATCATATGTATAAGAAAATATCTCTCGTTCAGTAAACAATGATTGCTTCTTATTAAAGTATCTTTCAAGATTTTGTATTATCTGAGTAGACCCATCTTTGTCTTGATTATTTATGGTATATTCATATAATTTCAAGGCGTCGTCTATTGAAGTATATGTCAGTTCGTGGAAGTATTTCACATCCGGACTAAGTGTTCCGCTCATATACTCTCCCACATTGTATGAGGAGGTCACCCTATCGATATTTACAAAGGAGTATGCCGTTATTAGGATTACTAACGATATACCGATGACCTTGAGAGCTTTTAGTTTTGAAAACACACACTTCATGAGTAACCAAAACAATGATACGGTAATCACCGTTATCCCGAAGAAGGTCGAAATGCGTTTAACACTCAGACCGTACTCTTTTACATATAGTAACATACGTTTAGCAGATGAAACCGCTAGTACCACGCTGAAAAGACTCATGAGTAGTACAGAGATTCGGATGTATATAGGGTTCTTCTCTTCCTTCCGACACAACCACAAAACTGTGGCAGCGAGCAGAAATACGATGAATGACGCATAACATAACTCAAAGAACCCTTCTCTTGCATACTGAGCATACCCTATTTCCTCAATTATCTTGTTGAACTGTTCACCTATGAAGAGATATCGAATTTGAATATATGAGAATACTCCGAGTAATATATTCAATATCAGTGTAAAGCAAAACCCTAACAACGGATTGAGGGTAATCATCTTGCTTTCCTCTATAGTCCCATTCTTTTCTAGAGATGCATATATCAATGATGCTCCAACTATCATCGAGAGTGTAAACCCCAGAGTGAGGTCTACAATGAATCTACCAGCAGTAAGGTTAATATGTAAACTATCGATAAGGTGGTCGTACATATCTGAAAATATCGGATCAGCTTTAGTTAAGAGGCTTAAGAGTAACACCACAAAGGGTAGAGAAAGCATAATACCTGCAAACGCATAGATGATGTTTCTTAATCTTTTGTTCTCGCCTGATTTCGGGAGTTTCAGTGAAGAGAAGAAGAAATCGAGGTTGCTTAAGGGTACTAACAGTACCCGTCTTAATGTTAAAGAGATTGACTCGACGGAAAATATATCTTTCATAGTTGTCTTTGTCCTTTCATTACCCGTTTTTGTTTATCACATCTTTCGTCAGTACAATACCGACAGCTTCAGCCTTATTCGGCAGTGTTTGTTATCGACTCAGTAAACAGTTCGACGGATGAATCGGTATCATCACCTGACATCGAGAGCATCATCATCTGAAACGCTATGAGAATAAACAGGGTGAGGTAGGAGATAAGATACCCTTTACTGTCGGAAAACAGCGCGAAGGATAAAGAGATAAGTAGAACCGGTATAACTAATAGTATGAACTTCCCCAGTTGGTTTCTACCCTTATTTAGGTATAGTACTAGAATAAACATTTGAAGCCACCAGAATAACAGGGTTGATGCAATCCCTCCCAATCCACGATAGATGCTATCCACAAAGAATATGGTCATAAGGATAACACAAAGAGCATTGATAAAGCGTTTTTCATCATTTGGTCGAGTTTTCAGATAGTGGATGTGTGAATTCTTCTGCTGTTTTACAGTAGGAGAGAATGTCGTCGGAGCATTACTCATATTTTGAATATACGGTGTTGGAAACGTTTGGGCCATAGGAGTACTGCTAATATTCTGAGTATATGGTGAAACACTCGGTTGAGGCAAAGTAACTGTAGCAACAGCAGGGGAGAAGGATGCGGTTTCAGAAGCTTTGCGAGTATTATGCGCTTTGATAAGAGCTGACACTGTTACGGCAATTACAGCGGCTACTCCGATAACAAATATTAGAGCATATCCTAGTAGGACTATCATGTTAGTTCTCCTTTACGTATTCTAGAATATCTGCAGGTTGACACTCGAGTGCTCTGCATAACGAATCTAGTGTGGTAAGCCTTATGGCTTTCGCCTTATTGTTCTTCAGGATCGACAGATTAGCCAGCGTCAATCCGATTTGACCGGAAAGCTCGGTGACACTCATCTTTCGTTTAGCCATTACTACATCGAGATTTATATTAATTGCCATACCAGTCTTATCTCCTTAACTATATCGTCAGTTCATTTTCTTCACGAAGGCGTATGGCCGATTTAACCAACTCCTTGAGTACCGTTGTGAAGACTGCTACAGCACCGCATATACCAACAATGAGCAGATTGAGCGAGACAAACCCGATATTAAGCAGTATCGGAAAGAGAATCAAAGCTAGAACATTAATGATCGCTTCAATGTAACAACAGGTCACAATCTGTGTGAGGTAACTCAAGGTGGTGACCGAAAAGGAGTTACCCAGCGAAATTAGATCACATATTCGTTTGACCACAAACAGTGCAAACAGAAAGGGTAAACAACAAAGCAGCATATATATGATGACCGAACTTCGTTCAACATAACCTAGTGCTGATGAAAAGAAACTGTTGCTGCGTATATACCTCGGCATGAAACACATCAAAAGTATCGTCAGAGCCATGACTAGATAGACAATTATTCTCAGCGCATTGACCTTAATTTTTCCGATCCGATTGGAATCAATTTTTGAATTCATTTTTTTCTTCACCCTTGAATTTTTCCTAATGATAAGCTAAAAAGTATTGAAAGTCAATAAAAATTTATCGTAAAACGATAAATTTCATAAAATAACCCCTCAACATATATGGATATGTTGGGGTGAAGATTCATGAGTACAAGTATTTAGTACAATGAAATCAATAGTACCAAAATAGAAACTGCAGGATGGGAGAAGTCATCAGAGATTATAGTCGTTCTTGTACTCAGCTAGAATCAGAATATTATCCTTACACGTATATGACGTTTTGGATTGTTTCATCACGCATATTTCATACGCTTCAAAAATTCGAGCTTATGTTAAATCGGTTCATCGAATTGCAGTAATATTGGTTTGAGCAGCCTCCTATGCTCTTTTCCTGTCATTTATCATAGCTGCGATGTATGCCCACAGCAACGTTTGTCTCGGTATATATCACCTCAGCATATTCGCATCTATCCATCTCGCAACCCCATCTTCATCACAGTGCCCACAGTGATAGTTGCTTATGCGCTTTACTTCCTCAATAGCATTAGCAGCAGCGACACTGTTTGGTGTGAAGGACAACATCTCAATATCGCTATAGTCGTCTCCGAATACAGCTAATCGTTCAGGAGCAATATCGAGTTCTTCGATAACTGCCTTCAATGCATTCAGCTTTGAGGCTTGATGATGTATGACGGTAACCAGTGGCACATCGGAATAGTTTACGGATCTGAGTTCGTTGAATCTTTGAGTAAAATCACCTCGATTATCCCCTACAATCCCGTCAATATATAAGGCATCTTCTGGGATGTCTTCTGATATATCCCACATAAGGCGACTGCAGCTGTTACTACTCCAGTTATCCTTATCAGGTTCAATAAAGAGATAATAATGCTTTTCGGTAGAAACACATCGTAGTATTTTGTACTGCTCTAGTATCTCGCGGATATGTTCCGAAGGTATCAGCTTCCGGTAGATATCTCTGCCCATATACCGTGCTAGCGCTCCATTATCCGATATGAGAATGTCTGGAACAATACCAAAAGTAGGAGAAACATATTCGGTTACAAACCTAAAATCTCTGGCAGTGGCAAATGCCAAGAGTATACCCTGTTTTCTGACCTCTTCGAAAACCTTAAGGGTGTACTCTGAGAGGGTTTTATCTTTTCTCAGTAATGTGTTGTCGAGATCGGTGACAATGAGTTTTATCTCTTTTGTGTTCATTTAGCAATCCAATCGGGAAGTTTATCTACCTACCCATTGTATATCTACATCGTGGTATTGGCAACTTCAACACGAAGTGTACGGCTGAATAATTATTGTATATGATAGGTTATTCTGATACAATTTGGTCTATCACGCAAATCTGAGAAAGGAGCATGAAGATGCAAAACACATTCTATATCACCACACCTATCTACTATCCTTCCGATAAACTGCATATAGGGCATAGCTATACCACCATTGCAACCGATGTAATCTCGAGGTTCAAACGAATGCAGGGTTTTGATGTCATGTTTCTTACCGGTACCGATGAACACGGACAGAAAATAGAGCAGGCAGCAAAGAATGTTGGGAAAACTCCAAAAGCTTATGTTGACGATATCGTTGAAGGTATCCTAAAGCTTTGGGAGTTGATGAATATATCATATGACAGGTTTATCCGTACCACTGATGATTATCACGAACTGGCGATACAGAGAATATTCAAAAAACTATATGACTCAGGCGATATATATAAGGGTGAGTATAAAGGTTTGTATTGTATCCCCGACGAGACATTTTGGACCGAGAGTCAGCTTCGTGATGGAAAATGCCCCGACTGCGGTCGTGAGGTCGTCGAAGCTTCGGAAGAAGCATACTTCTTCAGGCTGTCTGACTATGCCGACCGATTACTCAAACACTATGAAGATAATCCGACGTTTCTCCAACCCGAGAGTCGTCTCAACGAGATGAAGAGTTTCATCAATCAAGGACTTGAGGATCTCTGTGTTTCCCGAACCTCCTTCAGCTGGGGAGTTCCGGTAGACTTCGATCCGGGGCATATCGTCTATGTGTGGGTGGATGCATTATCCAACTACATAACGGCACTGGGATACGAGAATGACAGGTATGATGATTTCGACCGCTACTGGCCGGCAGATATTCATCTGATGGCTAAAGAGATAATCCGCTTTCACTCGGTCATTTGGCCTGCATTGCTGATGGCACAGGGAATTGAACTACCAAAGCAGGTGTTCGGGCATGGATGGTTACTGATGGATGGCGGTAAGATGGGGAAATCTACCGGTAACGTTGTAGACCCGGTGGTGCTTTGTGAACGATACGGTGTAGATGCTGTCAGATACTACCTGATGAGAGAGATACAATTCGGACATGACGGGAACTTCACCAACGAGAGTCTCATAGGTCGGATTAATTCCGATTTAGCGAACGATCTCGGGAACTTGGTATCAAGAACGCTCTCGATGATCTCACGATACTTTGACGGAGTACTCTCCGGCAATCAGATGCTTACCGAAGCAGATCAGGATATCCGGCAGTTAGCCGAACAACTACCGGAAACAGTAGTAGAGTGTATCGACAGCATGCATCTGCCACAGGCATTGATGGAGATATTCAAGTTGATTGCCAGAGCAAACAAGTATATTGATGAAACACTGCCTTGGAAACTTGCAGGAGATAAAACCAACTACGATCGGTTAAGTGCAGTGCTATACAATCTGTGTGAGGCTATCAGATTTACTGCGGTACTGCTGGAACCGTTTATGCCAACTACCTCACCAAAAATACTTGATGCGTTGAACACACCAAACGAACTCAGATCATTAGAGAGTCTCAAGAAATTCGGAGTACTACCGAAAGAGGTTAAGGTTGAGGTAATACCACCGCTATTCCCGCGTATTGATTTAGATAAAGAACTTAGTGAGTTAGAGACTTTGATGAAGAAAAAAGGAGCGAGTTCAGCAGGTGATGAAGTAGAGGATACAGCTACCGAAGAGGTTTTTGATGAGATAGATTATGATCATTTCATGTCAAGTGAACTGCGTGTCGTGAAGGTCATAAGCTGTGAGAAGGTAGAAAAAGCCGATAAGCTGTTAAAGTTCATAGTTAACGATGGAAAGCGGGAACGAACAATACTGTCCGGCATAGCTTTGTGGTATACACCCGAAGAGTTGGTGGGTCGAAAGATAGCGGCGGTACTAAATCTAAAACCGGCAAAGATACGAGGTATCGTAAGTGAAGGCATGTTGCTTTCGAGTGAAGTAAAGGGTGTAGATTCAGAAAAAGCGAGTCTGTTATTCATCGATGATTCCGTCCCCGAAGGTTCTCGGATTCGTTAGTGTATACCTAGAATCATTGAAGATAAAAGAGACACCGATTAAATAAATCGGTGTCTTTTGAATAGTACAGGTTATTTCAATCCCAGAGCACTCTATTAATTCTGATAGAGCATATTATTCATAGATATCAGCTTTTCAGACGGGGTGTCAGCAGGTATCTCGCACCCTGCAGAGATAAATGAATATGAATCAGCGGTTTCGATGCATTGCTGAGTGGCTTCCGTAAGCTCTTGAAGGCTGCCCTGCAAGAAAATTCCGACCGGGTCGATGTTGCCGTTAATAGAAACACCTGAACCTGAGAACATCTCTACCGTAGACGCATAATCTACCATCCAATCGATATCGAAGATATCAGGTTTGACCTCATCGCGAATAATCTGTCTTAAAGCAGTTGTGTTCCCGCAGATATGAAGTTTGGTCTTAGCATTAAGGGATTTGATGTATGAAACAAGTCTTTTGTCATAATCCATCGCATACTTGGTATATAGGTCAGGTCCGATAAGGGATGCAACCGCATTTCCAATACCGATGATATCGGCACCTTCATCCACCTGCGCTTTGGCAAAGCTGCATTGGAATGAAAATACTGTCTCCATCAGTTCATCAAGATAAGATGCATTAAGGGCGAGATCCATCATGAGTTCGTTTACTCCTCGCAGATCTGCTGTTTCAGCTAGTACTCCTTCAACCCATCCGATTACGGGATAATCATCTCCTACCCGTTCATGCAACAATCTCACCCCATTTATTCTATCTAGCGTCCTCAAGTTGTCATAGGGATCGACCAAACTCAGTCTTGTTAGGTCTATAGGGTCGCTCAGCAGTGGTACCGGGCTGTACGGTACGCCGTTTTCCGGCATCTCAACTTCAGCTCCGAAAGCAGATGCTTCTCGCATTGGATCTGATATGACGCTGACCGAATCCAATCCATAGGTTTCGGCACAGATGATATTCCCTTCGACCAACTTGCGATGATCACTCGCATATTCTCGATAGTTTACCCCTGCTGCTTTAGCCACCAACCCCATCAAGATATTAAGATTAGGGATTTTATCTACTTTGTTGCCTTCTAGTCTCGCAAATACCCTCTCTTTAGATGTCATTAACAATCTCCACCCTATATGATAAATCCCATCACATCCAGTTGATTGACAATCTCAATGCGCCCGGCACATCGTGAGGCACCGATACTAATATATGTAGCCATATCTTCCAGCGACAGTATCCCGCTGCTGG
>WRIP01000048.1 GCA_009782665.1 Oscillospiraceae bacterium | reverse complement strand
CCGGGTGGATAAAACACCTCAATATCTGAAGCGTCAAAGTCATATCTGTCGAAAAAAACAGTATTAGGAACTGTCTTGACTACCGTTCCGTCGACATAGCTATCGTTTGCCATTAGACTCTCGTCCCAGTGGATATCCATAAGGTTGGCACAATACTGATGCGCGAGTATCATCCCCTTAGAAAACATACCGTTGCCCCATACATGATCCCAGTGATGGTGGGTATTGATAACCACAATAGGGTTGGTGTTTCCCGATAGAAAGTCGAGAACTGGCAGTACGCTACCGCTCCCTAACCCAGTATCAATCAGAAAGTTGCAATGATCGGTCACTATCAAGCCCAGATTAAGAGAGTAGAGACTACCCATCGGTTGGGTGAACAAAATGGTTCTATCGGTTATTCGTATAGGCTTCATAGATATCTCCTTGGTATATACTCTACCGAACCGGTAGATCGGTCGGGCTGTCCTCGGTTTTTCTTCCGGTAAATATCCGCTTAAGATACCGCATAATGATTTTTAGCTCACGCAGGTAGCTTATGGAGTAGTATATGAGTACGACGACCGCGACAGTAGCAACTATCAGGTAGTTATCATCAAAGACAAACGAAACAATCGACAGCCCACCCATCACTAGTAGTGACGCGGTGGTTTTCATATATGAGCGGATACTGCGATAGAATCTCTGTGCCATTACGGTTCGGAAGATGAACATGGCGGAGGTAGAGATAACCAATGCGAACGCCGCACCGGCAACATGTAGGACGGGTATCAAGAGTATACAGGTGACAATATTTGTGATCACCGATATGAGCGACGCAATCGTGTTTAGTAATGTCTTTTTGGCAATCTCAATTCCATAAACCGTCGTCTCCGCTACCACCATCAACAGTGGTGCAAATAGCAGCAACCCAAAGACGTTCCGGGATTCCGCAAACCCGGAGAAGATGATGAAGATAATCGGAGAGATCAACACCAACAGACACATGAGGATCATCATCCCCAACATCAACAGATCGTGTACATCCATGATATACTCACCTTCTGTCTCATAATTGGTAAACATATATGCGCTCCAGAAGTTGGCAAACCCTCCCTGAAGGATACTCAACGCCTGCGAGATAAGTGCAGCGAAGGAAAAGAGACCTAACGATGCCTCACCGAGATGAGCACTGATGAATAGTTTGTTTACTAGCTGATTTCCCCATAGAAACACACTTGAAGGCATGATACCGAGGCTATAGCTAAAGAGCGGTAGATATGCTCCTTTAGGTACTTGAATACGGTTCGGTACAAGGGTCTTACGGTTGAATATGAAGAAGAGACAGACAAAGAACAATAGTCCAATAAGGTTGAATACTACAACTCCTGTAAAGCTATTTACAATAAATACTCCGAAGATATAGAAAAAGCGGGTGAAAAACTGAAGCAGAATGCTCACCAGCGTAAACATCAGTATGTTGTTCTGCATTCTATATGCGATGTTAAAGTACCGCATGACTACCATTGCTAAGCAGGTAAAACACATGGATAGCAATAGCACCGTCTCACTCTGCCCTTCAAAGAAGATGTTCCCGATAACGGTCGGTAGCAGAAATACAATTGCGGTCACAATCACGAGCATCGATAGTGACACTATAAGACCCAAAGTCGCTATCTGCCGATTGTCATCAATCCCCTTCGGAGGTTGGTAGTAGAAACGAAGATACGCATGATCAAAACCTAAAGTGACTATGCTCATCAGGGTGGTCGAAGCAGTTATCATGAGATCATACATACCAAAGATAGCTTTATCCACCAAGAGATTGACTAAAAAAACCGAGAGGATATATATAATCGCATTAACCCAGGTTGCAAGTGAAAACTTCAAGATGGCTGTCACAGAACCGGAACTACTCTTTGACTCATTCATCCGATAATTCTCCTAAATTCCTCGACACTCTTCACGATATCCGATCTTGAAACTCTAGCTTTTCGAATATATCCCATCAGTCTCTGTGCCGTCCCACAAAAATTCTTCCCAAAGAACCAGCTGAAATGCATGGGGTTAATATTGAGCTTGACCATGAGGTTTAGGCCGTATAATGAGATTAGCTTTAGCAGATTAAACTTCGGTCGATAGCCATCCGAGAAAGGTTGGTCGTAGGGTGGGTTATGGTAGATATCTTCAGCCAGATTCGCAATTCTAACATATGCAGGGCTATCAGGAATCAAACTGTAGTGAGCTTCAATTAACGAGCCTTCAATCGGAAACACCGACATATCGCCGTCAAATCGATTCAACAGTTCATCATAGTTGTCCACCGCATTACACGCCTCATAGATAACCGGATCGTAGTCCTCATAGAGTGGTTCTGGTCTGAGTATTAGACAATTTTTGTTCAGGAAATATACCTCGGCAATTGATGTGGACATCCAGCTAAAGATGCTGTCCGCAGCATATATCCACTCGCGAATGGACAGTTCGGATATGACCCGAAAGTTCTTGTGTTTCTCTTCCATCTGTTTTAGTCTTAACCCTTCCCATTCACTCGGGTGAGGACGGTAGACTATTAGATTGTTTTTACGGTCATGTAACAGTCGTTCCAACCAATCGAGGGTGGTATTCATCGAGCGAAGTCCTACCTCTCTGAACCCGGTAAAGTCCAGATTGGTCATATCATTCAACTCCTTAATCTCCGTGTCATCCATCGAAGCACATGAAAAGGAGCTTATGTATAGGGTCCAGTTGAGCGAATCATCTAACTGATATTGCTCCGCTAGTTGTTTCTTACCTTTCATGTGCTTCTTGAATGCTTCACTAAGAAAATCCAGATGCAATGCTCCGGTGACCACAGCATTCTTTTGGTTCACACCATGAGCCGTAATGCGATCCTTTGCGGCCTGCCCCCAACAGATATGAACGCATTTAGCAGCATTTTCCTTTAGACTGTAGAAACTACTCTCTTCCTGCTCACGTGAAAGCACCTCTTCCCAATGTAGATTAATGACTTTGTTCAATCTACCTACATTGTTGTAGACGAAGGAATTCAATGTTTCATTATCATACATGGCAGAGGTCAGAATTACCTTGGGTTTCTTCCACAGGAAGTACTTAAGTTTTTTTCGACTCATCAGCTGCATGAGCTCTACGCTGTAGCCTCGTTTTTGAAGCTCAGCCATCAACAGGCAGTTACTCTCTAACTCCCGGGTAATATGCTCATACAGTATCAAAAAATCTAAACCCACAATCAAAGCCTGCTTTTCAGTAATTAAATAGAAACCACAAAAATTACGTATATAGGTACATTTTCTGAAAACTATTCATTCAAAACTTACACCTATTTGAGCAAATAAGTCCTTGTCTGTTTTTGAAATTGCTGAAAGATACCACTTGTCATTAATCTGTACTTTACTGATATTCTTAGCTAATCCAATTAAATTCTCAGCTGCATATTGATCTGATAATCCTGCATCTGCCATCCTTCTGCACAAACTGTAGAACATCATTATACATATATGGTTGAGAAATGCCCACGCTTCCATAGCTACATTACTCTGCTGTGAAATTCTTCCCAGGTCAAGTCCGTTTTTAAGGTAATCAAACAACTCTTCTAGTTCCCAGCGTGTTTTATAGGCTAGATATATTTCTTTTGGATCTGTATCAATACTACTGTATAGAAATGTCATTCCGTAATTTTGTTGCTTATTATAAAAATCTTCTAGCGTGTAACCTTCATATCCTGCTGTATACCTTTCGATGTAGTGATTCTCTTTAATTCCTTTAGTGCCACTATCTTGATATATGTAGATGTATTTCCCATTTGTACCTACAGGTTGTTTCTTGTACCATACTGTCCTGCCATGATAAATCAAAGCATCGTCGTATTTCTTGTAACCTGGTGTTGACCTAAATGCTTCATCTACATACGTTGTATCTGTTCTGAGTGGATATATATATGAAATGCTCTCAGTATCCATATATCCTGTTATATTCTTTGAATAACACCCGTTATCTCCTATAACAATACAGTTTTTAACCTCTGATTCACGTAAAGTACGCTCAACTTCAGACTTGTCTACAATATTCCCCGGTAGAAGTTGGTAATATACCGGCGATCTACTATTCCGAGCAAACAGATATAAGACATTTATCTGTTTCGTCTGAACTTTCTTTGTATTGTATCCCTTCCTGGCATATGAAGATTTATTAGAACTACTAAAGAAGCGTGTACCATCAATCAGGTATGTTTCTTCACTGTTTATGAACTCTTTCATAAACTCAATCATCTGACTACGTTGCTCCCCTAAATCTCGCATAAACTTAGTGATTGTGTTCTCTGAAAGATGTAACCCGGAGATCTCTTCAGATAAATATGAAGCATTGTAGTAGCTCTTCATTGTCGTGTTAGTCGTACGGTTCATTAACCGTAGTATAGCTATAGCGAATATCTCTCGAAAGGTTGATGGAAAATATTTCCTTAATGTTTCATATATACCTTCATTCATTGAATGAAACATATGATAACATCCATATTCTTTTACAATAACATTGCCAATCTCTAATGCTTGCTTTTTTGGTGAAGGTATAAAGCCATCCTTCTCAGTTATCTTACCTATACAGTCTAACGTCTTCTTTTTCGATCTTTTCTTTTCAGAATCCCATACAGATGTATATCGATATACATAGTAGGCACCATTTATATCTCGTACTTCTGTAGATTTGGGTCTGATATGATTCTTGATAACATCAGGTATCATAGTCATACTCCTATATACGTAATTACGTATATAGGTTAACTTCATCAGAAGCATTTGTCAACTCTAAATTCGATGATTCATGATTAAGTACGACGAAACAACAGTAAAATGTACCAGAGAAAGGGTATTTATGTAGCTTAACACCTATTTGAACTCTAAAATTCGCTTATTTAACAGATTAATGGGTGTCACATATATACGTAAAATCTGTGGATTCTATTTAATTATCCGATTCTAGTAAAAATATCCCCCGTAGTGATGGTACCTAGCGATTCACCCTCGTAGGATATATCATCTTCGCTGACTAATCTGAGCGTGAACCCATCGAGATCATCCCCGATAAATCCGCTATCGCCTATAGAATCTATGGTACAGCTGACCAGAGTATCCTTAACTTCAACCCTTCCAAATACCGTAACCATCCCAATATCATACGCATTAACAGCCATAATGAAGCTGCCGTCAGCTTCAATCTTAATTCGGGGTATTGACGCTTCATCCGCAAATACGTCATCGGCAGAGCTGTAGTTGAAGGCGACGTAGCTGTTGATGAAACTGCCAATAAAGGGAGATTCACTCAGGTTTTGCCCGGAGTATATGGGGGGATTCAGTGAAGGGATGGGATCTGACTGTAGGATATCCTCTTCGATAAACAGCTCAGAAGTTTCCTGTTGAAATTCGATATTCTTGCGTTGCCCTGATACTATCGAAATGACAATCACCGTAACGATGATAATTGCTATCAATGCAATCACCGAAAACACAATGAGGCGTCTTCGTTTCATCACACTATCCTTCCTTTCTCAGAATATTCTTAATATTCGCTCTTATCTCGCCGTATTCCACAGTAGTCTCATATAGATAACCTGCAATTAACTCCATCAACTCAAAGTCTCTTGAGCTGTCGATATCTAGTATTCCTGTATCCTCCATAAAACTACCCACCAGCCTGGCATTTAGGAAGATTCCATCAGAATCCTTCAGGTAGGATGGACGATAGCAGTAGACCGATGCATTTGCATCAAATACTTCGGGAGATTGTTGGCGTGCGATAAAATCCGATGCTATGACCGTATTTAAAAATCCATCTTCATCTTTTTTCAGCTGATTGAAATATGGGTTTCTGCGTGCTTCGGTCACCGATAGAGCAATGTCAGCATCTTCGTTAGCAGATATAACGTCAACTATTCCGGCGATATCAGCTACTTTTCTCAACGGAGAGGTAATATCCAGATCAATAACCAAATCGTAACTGTAACCGCTTATGTGTTCAGCTTCGGTTAAGGAATCTCGGATGACGTCGATCTTGGAGACACGATCCCCTGCTAACGATTCTTTACGATGCAGTAACATATATTCGAGGTTGGTGGCAGCAAACTGTTGCTTTAGGGTATCACTATCGGTGTTGAGTGCTAAGGTATATGAGGTATTATCGGATAAATATCGTTCGGTGAAGAGTGAATAGGCCGAGAGGGTATAGTAGGCAATGGGATAACCCCTAAACTCCCGTATATTCTTACCTTTAACCCCTTTTGATCCTTTTCGTGCACAGATTACTACTAATATATTTCTATCCATCAACCCCTCTTCGTTCCAATGCATATCTTAAGGTGTTTACTGCATTCTCAATATCGTTGATATTCGCTACCTGTTTCTCAATCAATCTAAGGAAGTATCTCATCTCCGCTTGATGTATATCGATAGGTTCAAAAACCTCAGTGTTTTGAGATTTAAGGAAACTGACACGGTTATTTATGATATCTCCGATGATGATATCATGCTCGGTAAATATCTCTATCTCCCGGCGACTAGTCCTACCGATATAGTCGAGATGAAGTGACACAATCAAGTCTATATATTTCAATATATAGCAGCAGACCTCTTCGCTGGAAATTTCTAGAAAATTACTGTCTGAATCGACAGATATGACCGACATCGGGTTGCCGAAGAGCTGGAGAATATAGTCCAGTTCGTGGATTAGGTCGAGTCTAACTCCACCACCAAGTGAACGGTTAGCACTGTAGCTGTTTCTGAAATCAGAGTTCTTTCGCCAGTCGGGTAGATATGAGGAACAGATAACCCGGCTCGCAATCACCCGGTTATCGGCAACAATCTCCCCGATTCTTTGGACGACCGGCGACCACCGCAGCGGACATGCAACATAGTAGAGCGCATCCTGTTTCAGCTTGAGCAGTTCGAGGTTTACTGTCGGATCGATAAAGACGGGTTTCTCTATGAATACCGCTTTGGTAAACGGTACCACCGCTTTGAGTGTCTCGTAATGAAGACAACTCGGGTTGGTAATAAAGACGATATCGTATTCGTCGCAAAGCTGTTCAATATCGTTGAACTCCCGCGTAACTAACTGCCGGACATCTGCTTCAAGCGTGCGACCCATGACCCTTAACGTATCAACGGTAAAGTCGACACCGGTTTGCGTAAACAGTGAGGTAATATTCTTTAGATGTCTTTTTCCAATTGAACCTAGACCGATGAACAGTATTCTCACAGGTTGCTCCTACCTCAGTATCCTCTCGATGAGCGAGAGGGATATTTTATCTGTTTCAAAACTATGTTTTGGTCGTAATTCTGATTCATTAGCGACTTCATTTAGAAACCACTCAATCTCAGCCACATAAGCATTCTCGACAATATTCTCGGCATATCGGTCATCCTGCATAACTTCGCTGTAGCAGTTAACCGAAACATCACTCTTGCTGTCAATATCGTAGTAGGTTAAGCTCGCAGGGGTCCCTCCCCAGTATATATAGGTATCTTCTCCGAAGACAAGTAGCTGTCGAATAGGTTTTCGACAGACTAAATCAAAGATGAGTTGTCCTACCGTTCCGGAATGATGCTGGAATGTCAGTAGATTTGGTTGCAAAATCGTCATCATGGACTACAAAAGGGCTAATAGCTGATAAATACCAAATCATTGTAATTTTATTGGATTACGTTTCAGGTCGCTGGAAGAAGAAAATCGAAAGTTACCACGACATATTTTTGGAACGCGAAAAACAGAGGTCTGATGAATCTAAGAGAATTGGGCCATCCATCAGCAGTAGCGAACTTCTGGGATTCGAAGGATCCTTCAGGAAACTGGATGTCGATTAGAGTCCAACATCACTGAAGACAACCTTGAGTTTACAAACCATGTGCACAGCACTACCAATAAAATAGATGCAGTTCCACAACAGCATGTTACGTAGTATCTGCGTGTAAGCAAACTCAACCTACGCGGGATTTATATTGAGCTCTTTGCTTCCGATCAGGACGGAGACAGCCTGCACTTTTATGGATTAACCCTTATCCTACGGCGTTCCCGTACGGGAACGGTATGGTTCTACACTTCTACCAGCAACAAGAGAGCAGCACGACCAAAACTGTACACAAAGTC
>WRIP01000047.1 GCA_009782665.1 Oscillospiraceae bacterium | reverse complement strand
GAGCCTTGATGGCAGGCAGTTCACTCTTCACTGTAAGTATTTGTGGCAGTGGAGGACATGGTTCATCCCCATGGTTATCGAACGATCCCATAAAACCTGCTTGTGAGATGTTGTTGCGTCTCGCCTCACTCTCTTCGAGCAGATACTCTGCATTTGATTCAGTGGTCATCAACCCTTGTAGTATATCTGCAGGAACTGCAGGAAACATAATACCGGATATCGCAGAGATTAAAGGCAACATCCGGTACTTCGAACCGAGTCATCTAGAGATGATTATTCATAATATGATGACGGTCATATCCGGAATATCTGACAGTTACGGGGTTACTGCAGAGTTAAAACTCTCCGACTATCGTACCCCTCCCATGATAGCATCGGTTGATGCGTTTGAACGCATCAGCAAAACAGTATCAAGAACCGATTGTCAATTTCGTGAGATGGCTCAACCCTGGATGGCATCAGATAACTTTTCAATGTATTTGGCTAAGTATGGCGGAATCTACCTGTTTGGCGGTGTCGCTAAAGCAGGAGAGATACCATATCCACTCCATACTCCGAAGTTTAATCCAGATGAAGCGGCTTTGAAAGGCTTCTGTGCAGTTTTTTTGGCATATATCGATGATTTCTTATCCGAACTAACCGAAGTTATCTAATCAATTATATCATTAAGAGGTATTTGCATGGAGCACATGCACTGTATTGTTAAGAGAATAGTCTTCAATAACCAGGATACTGGTTTTTCGGTAATCAGCGTATCTACTCCTGACGAAGAGTATCTTTTTACCATTGTCGGGAGTTTCCTTTCATTGCGTGAGGATATGATACTGAATATCGGAGGAGAATGGAATTTTAATGAAAAGTATGGTTGGCAGTTTGAGGTGGTGGAGTACGAAGAAGTACTCCCTCTGACCTCAGAAGGCATTATGAGGTATCTGAGTTCAGGATTGATTGAGGGCATTGGACCGACTATTGCGGCTCGTATCGTAGAGAAGTTCGGTGACGAGACTCTATCTATTCTCGACGAACACCCCGAACGATTGATTGAAGTTGCAGGTATCGGCAAAAAACGCATCGCACAGATATCTAAATCCTGGCAGGAACAAAGTGCGTTGAGAAACGTCATGATATATCTACAGGGGTATGGCATTTCGGTCAATACCGCATACCGTATTTTTATGAAGTTCGGAACAAATAGCGTAAATGTCGTAAAAGAAAACCCTTATCAACTTATCAATATCTGGGGTATCGGGTTTAAGACTGCCGATACGATTGCACAGAATATTGGGTTTGACCGCAAGAGCAGCTATCGACTTGCGGGAGGTGTTGAGTTTGTTTTACAGAACAGTCAAGACTCTGGTCATTGCTATCTACCGCGAGATCTGCTCAAAGAAAAGGCATCAACGCTTCTAGAGCTTGAGCCGGATGAGTTGGACAGTATCGTAGATGAGATGACCAAGTCAGGCAGGGTAATATCCGAAGAACCTGACAGAATCTATCTACCCTATCTGTATAATAGTGAGATTGGTACAGCAGAGAGGATTAAGCGACTGCTCAGCAAAAAAAGCAGAAGTATTACCACCAGCCGAATTCTAGATTCAGTAGAAGCTGCGGTATCCATCACCTATGCTGAAGCACAAAAGGAAGCGATAATTACTGCAGTATCATCAAAGATGACCATTATCACCGGGGGACCCGGTACCGGTAAGACAACCACAGTCAAAGGTATCATAGCGGTGCTTAATGCTTCGGGTATGAAGATACTACTGGCAGCACCTACCGGCAGAGCAGCCAAGAGACTGAGCGAGACTACCGGAGAACCGGCACAAACTATACATCGATTACTTGAGGCTAACCCACTGGAAGGGTTCGGTCGTAATGAAGAGAATAAGCTAAAGGGGAATGTGCTTATCATTGACGAATCGTCAATGATTGACATTCTGCTTATGTACAACCTACTCAAGGCAGTACCAGATGACATGAGTATCATAATGATTGGGGATGTAGATCAGTTACCACCAGTCGGGCCTGGAAATGTTCTCAGAGACTTGATTCATTCAGGGGTTATTCCGGTGGTGAGATTGACCCATATCTTCAGGCAGGCATATGGTTCTCAGATTGTGCAGAATGCACACCGAATCAATGAAGGTAAGTTTCCCAATCTCAAACACCGTGAAGATTCGGATTTCTTCTTCATTGAGCAGAATCAGAATGATACATTAGCAGATACTATTATTGAACTATGTACCACAAGATTACCACCCTTCTTTAATGTCAACCCGATGGATATACAGGTACTCAGTCCCATGCGTCGTGCTGAGGGTGGGGTGAACAATCTCAATATAAGGTTACAACAGAATTTGAATCCTACGACCACTATGGTAAAGCGAGGTTTTACCGAATTTCGCCTGTATGACAAGGTCATGCAGATCAGAAACAACTACACCAAAGAAATCTTCAACGGGGATATCGGGCAGATTGTATCGGTCAATGAAACGAACGGTGAAATAGATGTGCAGTTCGATCTACCTATTCCGGTACACTATACGCATACTGAACTGGATGAGCTGGAGTTAGCCTATGCCATAACCGTACACAAGTCACAAGGTAGCGAATATGATATTGTCGTGCTGCCTGTCTCCAGCCAGCACTTTGTCATGCTACAACGAAATCTTCTATACACCGGCGTTACTCGCGCAAAACGTGCCATCATCCTAGTCGGTACCACTAACGCTATCGGGATTGCGGTCAAGAACAACCATATTGCCAGGCGATATACCGGGCTTGCTGAACGACTCAGAGAGTTGAAACAAAAATAGGGGGGATTGTGGTCAACGTTACGTCTTGTCATTCCCTCACCCAAACAGGTATACATAAATGATTAAGCGAGACTCAGGGGTTACCCGAGTCTCGTTTCAAGTCAGATCATTTTATTGTCATCCACCATTGCCAGAATCATCTCCACCGCCGGGATCATCTCCACCACCGGGATCTCCTCCGCCGCCGGGATCATCTCCACCACCGGGATCATCTCCACCACCGGGATCTCCTCCACCACCGGGATCTCCTCCGCCGGGATCATCTCCGCCACCAGGATCTCCACCTCCGGGGTCGTTTCCACCGCCTCCGCTGCCGGGATCATCTCCTCCGCCGCCACCGGGATTATTGCCACCTCCGGGTGGTTCGGGTGGTGGTTCTTCCTCTTCACCTAAAGGTGTATCCGGCTCAAAGAAGTATACCGCAATTACATGTGTTTTTGTATCTTCGTCGTAGTATCCTGCTACCGCGATGGTAGCTTTCTTGTATGACGAGGCAACTGCTTCTGCTATCGCTGCCGCTATATCCTTCTCCATACCGGGTTTCACTTCGGAATTGGAGTATGAGAAGGATACCGAGTTTATCGATTGATTGAGTTTGACCGGAGATTTCTTAGCTATAAAACCTTCGGAAATCAGGTAACCTCCCAGGTAGGATGCTGCTGAAGAAGCCGAGAAAATAGGTTTTTCCTCCTTAGGTCTTGGTGGAGCTTCTTTTCTAGCTCCTACTGGATTAAGAGGTTTTGGTCTTGTATCTTCGGTCGATGTGGCATGGGTTCTAAAGTACTTTATGACCGTCTCACACGCTGCTTTAGAGAGATGAATCCCGTCCGATTCGATGAACTCTCTCTTCATCGCGCCAGTGCTGCGGTCTACTAATTCCTCATAGGTGTTGAGGAAGCGTAGTTCTTTTTGCTTTGCGAGTTCTAACAGCCCTTCGTTATATAGTTCCACTGTCTTATTAGAAAGAGAGCGATCGGGACAGTTTGCTCCTATCGGCGGGACCGACATGATGATTATCTCGGCATATTCATATGCCTCGTGGAGATTATCTAAGACGTTAGAAAAGTTCTCTATAAACCATTCGGGGTTCTTGTTGATAAGATTGTTGGTTCCGAAACATATTACTACCCTTCTAGGTTGGGTCTTTGTTACCGCGGTTAGTATTGTATCGGGTGATGATTGATTCTGCCAATAGATCTCGGCATGGGAGGTAACCGATTGTATACCCATACCCTCGATTCCCATGACGTTCTGTATCTTAATCAATCTGAACATATATAGTCTCAGCGTATTACTGTCACCAATGAACAGTGTTTCATCCAGGTAGGAATCTCCGGCATCCGGTGTTTCCAGTAACAGGGTACCACTGTAGAGTTCTTCATCGATAAAGAAACCTTCCGAGACTAGTTGTTGAACTTCCGGGATCATAGTAGTTCTCATCGAGAAAGGATTCAATATATTGACTATTTCATCATCATTAGCCCCTGCCATGGCGGGGGTATGAAATAGGGCAAAAAGAACAACGGTTAAGGTAAGTACCGATGAAAAGATCAATACGGTATTCCATATACCTTTGCCATTAACCTTCTTTTTGCCGATTTTTGATATAGCTTTCTTTTTCATCATTTCCTCTGATCGAAGAATCGACTAATCGTCATCATCGTCGTCATCATCATCGTCGTCGTCCAGATCAAGATCTATGAGTGTACCACATTCAAAGCAAACTACACTGCCTTCATCAAAAGAATCTTCATCTACGACAACAACCTCACCACAGTTCGGACAGAGTATGTCATATAGTTCATCATCGTCGTCCTCATAGAAATGACCGTGTTCATCGATATTTAGTGTTTCCATAATGGTATGGCTGATTACTTCCATTGTACCGTACACTTCTTCGACCGAATCATCTAATTCATCTACCCTGAGATTGGTCTTAGACAGATCTTCAGCGATGGCTGAGAGGGTATCCAACAAGGCATCTACTGCTCTTTTTACCTTCGGCTCCAGTTCAAAATCACTGCCTTCAATAAGACCTTTCAGATATGCTATCTTTTCATATCCGTTCATGTAATATCCTTTCTGTTATGTTATTATGCACGTTCCATGTACTCACCGGTACGTGTATCAACACGTATTTTTTCACCCTCTTCGATGAAGAGAGGTACTCTGACCTCAGCACCAGTTTCTAGTATTGCGGGTTTGAGGGTGTTGGTTGCGGTATTTCCTTTGAATCCAGGGTCGGTCTGGGTAATAACTAACTCTACAAAGAACTGAGGTTCAATCCCAAAGACTTTACCTTTGTATGATAAGACTTTTACATCGGTGTTCTCTTTGACAAACTTAAAGTTTTCTGGAAGATCTGCTGTTGCCACCGGGATCATCTCATAGGTTTCTTTATCCATAAAGTAGTAGAGCCCGCTGTCGTTATATGAGTACTCCATATCTCTTCGGTCAACAAATGCATTCTCAAACTTCTCTGACGGGTTATATGATTTATCTATTATGGCACCGGTAATCACATTGCGGATTTTGGTGCGGACAAACGCAGCACCCTTCCCAGGTTTAACATGCTGAAACTCTACGATTTGATAGACATTACCATCCTCTTCGTAGGTTGCACCGTTTCTGAACTCACCTGCTGAAATCATGCTGACTCCCTTCTGAACTGACAATCTGTATATGGACATTTTAACACATATCACATCAGTTCACAATAACCTGTAATTTATCGTCTTATACAGCTACACCGTCAAAGTATTAGATATTTTTCCGATGAAATCTGTGGTTCAGTTAAAGCTAGAGGATGATGAGCTCAGTAGGACAGTGGGTGAGATTCTCATTCCCGTCCGCCATGAGCAATACCATGTTTTCGATACGTACCCCGAACTTACCAGGAAGGTAGATTCCCG
Source organism: Oscillospiraceae bacterium (assembly GCA_009782665.1). GTDB lineage: Bacteria > Bacillota > Clostridia > Oscillospirales > Ruminococcaceae > WRIP01. The sequence continues at coordinate 2,468 of WRIP01000047.1, read as the reverse complement.
GTTCTATCGTCATGATGACGTTATCTTTGAGTTCATAATCTGCAACATACGAAGCGCGTGGTTCTTCATGTATCTCAAGACCTAAAGAGTGTCCCAGACCATGACCGAAGCATCCTTCATATCCGGCAGAATATATGATATCGCGTGCGATGCTATCGAGTGACCTACCGGTTATACCGGCTTTAGCCTTAGCTCTAGCTGTTAGGTGTGCGTTCAGTACCGTATCATATACCTTCTGCATCTCATCAGTCACAAACCCTACCGCTATCGTTCTGGTCATGTCACTGCAGTAACCATCTTTTTTTGCACCAAAATCCATGGTGATGAAATCACCCTGCTCTATGATTTTATCGGAGGGTACACCGTGCGGAAGTGAGCTATTCTGACCCGAGACTACTATAGATGAAAAGGCAAAACCCTCAGATCCGTTTTTGAGCATCTAGCACTCCAGTTCGGTCGCAACCTCACGCTCGGTTAGACCCGGTTTAATGAATGTGAGTATATGTTCGAAGGCTTTTTCGGTTATATCCTGAGCTTTCTTGATTGCGTCGATTTCTTTTGCTTCTTTTTGTGCACGTAGCTCGTGAATGGTTCTAGACAAACCGGTACCTGAGACAAACTTGACCTCGGGGATTTCCTTGGATAGCTTATTATACTGCGAGAGGGTCATCTCGTCCTCGACCTGTATGTTCTTTATCCCTTTAGTAGTCAAAAAATCCTTTATCTGACCGATATAGTCGATCTCCTGGAGTACTACTTTAGCGCCGAAAACCAACCGCTTCGCTATCTCGATATATCTGAAGTCGACGATGAAGAGTGCTTCATCTTCGGTGATGATTAAGATTCCAGCACTTGAACGAAATTCCGATAGATACCATCGGTTTGCCGTCTCTTCAACTAATGCTGCTTCAAAGCTACTTCCGAGTTTTTCCTGTAATTTTTGTATACGATTCATCTGTTGTTGATAACACCTCCGACTGCTGATTTGAGATGCTTTACTCCTTTTTTGTATTCTCACATCCTTCCTGTTTGAGTCGGATGATGCTGAGCTAAGATAAAAGATATGTGCTTACCACTATATGTTTTGCAGATACATCTGCTTCATGGAAAAAGCATCTTCGGCTTGAGTACCGTCGGATTCGCATACGATATATGGATGTAGGTTCAGCTTTGCTATGAGCTTCATCAACGGAGCAGGATCCGGTCCGAAGAGTCTGTCGCTAAAGGTCAGATGTCGTTTCTCTCCACCTGCAGTATACTCGATTTTACTGAAATGTGAGTGAAACTGCTTAATTCGCTCATTACCTATGGCGTTTTCCATCTGTTGCAGTATGGATTTGTAATCATCTTCTCCCTTTATCCCCCCATTGGTACGTGCATTGAGGTGCCCGAAATCTATACAGGGTATAATGCGTTCATCGACCATACAGAGTGTGAGAACCTCATCCAAATCACCGAGTTGTCCGACTTTACCCATAGTTTCAGGACATACTATGACATCGCTGTAACCCGCTTCATCAAGTTTATCTATCGCCATACCCATCGTATCACAAGCCAGCTTCAATGCTTGTGCACGACTGCGTTTTCCGACAGAGCCAGAGTGAACTATGATGCGGTTCCCACCCATCTCGGTAACCGCTTTCGCGGTTTCGATAAAGTATCGAATACTCCCGATGCGTTTAGTCTCATCCTCACTGGATAGCGTAATATAGTAGGGGGCATGAGCGGTTAATGTGATATCATATGCTTTAGCTTCTGCTTTCAGAGTCTCGGCACTTTTTGTCTGCATGCGAACACCACGCCCGAACTGATACTCATAGAAATCGAGGTTCATTTCAGAAACATACTTCGGGATCTTAGAGAATTCTTTATATCGTTCATCGAAACTGTCGGAGTTTCCGGCCGGTCCGAACTTTGCATAGCTCATATTATTCTCCGTTTCATTATTGCAGTTACCGGTTTTTCAAAGAAACGTTTAATGGTAGCACCTCTATGTTTATCCTCTCCGATGGGTTCTACAAGAATCGAAAGGAATCTGCACCGATATGCGAACAGCATATCGGTAAAAAGCTGATCTCCAATCATGGCTGTAGTATCACTTTTTGTATTGAGTAAAGCTAACAATCTATCCTTATTCCTCGCAGACGGTTTAGATGAGTTACAGATGAATGGTAAGTCAATCATATTCGCAAACGGTTCTACCCTCTCGGGATGATTGTTAGAGATTATGGCGAGGGTTATCCCTGATTGCTTTATGGCATTCAACCAATCAAGGGTAGTCGGTTCAATACCGAACTCCCCGTCGGCTGTGAGTGTATTATCTATATCTATAGCTATTCCCTTTATCCCTTTTTCACGAAAAAGAGATATGGGTATTTCAGCTACCGTTGTGAAATAGTAGTGCGGGAAAATCCTCATGTAGTACACCATCAAAATCGGATACTTTTTTTCTGACTGCTGATATATTA
>WRIP01000046.1 GCA_009782665.1 Oscillospiraceae bacterium | reverse complement strand
TCATCCAGGTCTTCTACTACTTTGAAGATGACTGTTTAGTAAGAGGTGAATGTCGAATCGAGATGGGTAGTGAGCTATGGAGTGTTCGGGTACCTCAGATGATCGAGAGTTACAGCAGCTTTCGCAATGAACTCATATCACTCTACGGTGACCCTAAAGACACCGACTATATGGTATGGCTAGACCCGGATCCCGAATACATCAACGACGACGATATGCATAATCTCTACTACCAGCGTCTGGAGTATCTGAGCGAATGGGATACCGAAACTACCGTTATGTCTTTGCGTCTCTACTATAAAGATAGAGATTTCAAGTTTCACTATGAAGCATTTGCCAAAGAAGTTGACTAACGAATAATATTTGAAAGGTGATTAGATGAGATTAGTTCTGGGTAGAGCCGGAACCGGCAAAAATCGATATGTCTTTGCTGATATAAAAGAAAAAGTCGCTTCGGGAGTTGAAGTCTGTCTGTTAGTACCGGAACAGACGCTGTTTTCGATAGAAAAGCGACTGTTTTTGCTTGTAGGACCCGAGCAGTTCAAAAACTGCAATGTGATGAGTTTTTCAAACCTGGCTGATCTAGTGCTGCAGATGACCGGCAACGCCGGTAGAGAACGAATCAACGATGCCGCAAAAGTGACCCTCATACGTCGCGCAATAGGAAGTCTTACAGATGAGATAACATACTATCGTCGTAATCGAAATTCAGTAGCATTTCACCGTATGGTAGCCTCAGTCATAGATGAATGTAAAGAGGCATTCGCTACCCCAGCAAAACTCCAACAACTGGCGGATGATTCGGTTAACCGAATCACTAAGAGTAAACTTCATGAACTCTCCCTTATCTTCGAGAAGTATGAAGAATTGCTGGGGGAACGTTATGAAGATCAGTCGGATCATATGACAGCGGCTGCAGCGGCAATCGCAGCGAGTAACTTCATCACCGGTAAGATTGTATACATTGACGGGTTTACCGGTTTCTCCGGTCCTGAGTATCTCTTAATCCGTGCCATTGCCTCCGTCTCCAAAGAGACGGTGGTAACACTTCTCGGAGATAAGCATACAAACTCAGCCGAGATATTCGAGGTAGTCAGAAGAACCGAAAGCCGCCTCAAAGACATGCTGTCGGATGGAACTCCCGACAGCATGTCGGATGGAACTCCCGATACTATATATATTCCTGCAAACAAAGCGGACTTGGCACCGGGCATTGCCGCGCTGGAAGGATTTCTAGTCGGTGATGAACGCAAATATTCCGACCTCGATGGTATATATCTCATCGAGGAGAAGGGACCCTACGAAGAGTTGACTAGGGTAGCAGCCGAAATTACAGCGTTGGTCCGAGATAGCAACTACAGGTACAGCGAGATAGCTATCATTGCACGTAATATAGAGAGCTACCGCGCTGCCACCGAAAGAACCTTCAGGTTGTTCGATATACCCTATTTCGCCGACTGGACCGATAACGAGAGCTACTCTTCGACTGCAGCCTTTATCCGCGCTGCGTTACTTATCATAGAGGAAACGACAGCAGAACATATGCTAGGGTTACTGAAAACTTCCCTGACCTCAATGTCTGCCGGAGATATTGCTATCTTCGAGAACTACATCTATGTCTGGAACCTCGACCATAACCGTCTGCGACAACCCTTTACGAAAAACCCTGACGGGTTTTCCGAACGCTTCTCCGATGAAGCATACGAGCGGTTAGCTGTTGCGGAACAAACCCGACTAACCCTCACGGGATGGGTACAAGATTTTATGAGAGAAACTGAAAACGCTACTGCCTCCGATATAATCAAACAGATATATATCCTAATGACTAAAACCGGGGCGATAGATAAGCTGACCGAACTGGGTCAGGCTGGCAATACGGTACAATTGTTTGAACAACTCTATCATATTCTGGGTGGCGCAACCCTTGAACCTTCCGAGATTACAGGTATAGCGGATGTCTTATTCAACGAGACATATACCGGAAGAATCCCACCTATGCTAGAACAGGTACAGGTCGGTTCTGCCGACCGTATCCGCACCAATCAACCGAAGGTGGTCTTTGTGCTAGGTCTGTTGGAAGGGGTGTTCCCCGCTTTGAGTTTTGAATTCCCGTTACTCTCCCACAAAGAACGCGGATATATGTGTGACGCTGGGGTGGAGTTAGCTAATAGTTTTGACAGTCTGTTACAGCTGGAGCAGTTGTACTTCTACAATGCGCTGACAAGTGGAAACGAGAGGGTATATCTCAGTATCCCTAAACTTTCGACCGGAGGTGAACTGTTAGGACCGTCTGAACCTATCGCGTCTTTCCTAGAAACATATCCTGTCCCATCTGCTCCGACCGTAGACAATCCATTTTCGACGGTAGTAAACCAAGCTACCGCACGAGTCAGATACCTTGAGGATGAATCGAGTCGACAAGTCATCAACAACAGCAGTCTCTTTGATTTTACCGATGACCTCAACCATCTCGCAGATGAACCTAAATATATGCTGCAGGACCAACAGTTGTTGCAGCAAAAACTGAACAATCGGGTAAGATTATCTCCCAGCAGCATTGAGAGTTTCTTCAACTGCCGATTCAGCTATTTCTTAAGATATATGGCAAACATATATCCCGTAAAACCTGCAAAACTCTCCTACCTCGAAGCTGGTAACTACATTCATTTCATCCTAGAGCAGGTCTTTAGGGAAAAGGAAGGTGATCTGAGAACCATCGAACTAACCGAGATATATTCTCTAGCAGAGAAAGCCTCTAAACAGTACGTAGAAACAAACCTCTCGTCAGCTGATGACAGTTCAAATCAACTGTCATATCAGATAAGTCGACTAAACCAACAGGCAGTCAGACTACTACTCTACCTGAAGCAGGAACAGCTCAGTTCTGATTTCCGACCGGTTGACTTTGAGCTCACCATCTCGGATAGCGGTCAGGTAGAACCTCGTAACCTAACACTAGATGACGGTACCACTGTCAAGGTCAATGGTAAGGTTGACCGGGTCGACATTGCCACAATAGGGTCTAAACAGTACATTCGGGTAATGGACTACAAGACGGGAACTAAAAGTTTCTCACTTGACGATGTCGTCTACGGATTGAATATGCAGATGTTAATCTACCTATTCTTGATTGCCGAGAATACTGTAAACCGATATGGAACGAGTATTCCGGCGGGAGTATTGTACATCCCGTCTGATCCCCCGATTATGTCTATCGATGTAGGCATAGAGAGGGTAAAGGAAGCTTACCGAATGGACGGTATGATTGTCAGTGATGAAGATATTATGGAAGCGATGGAGCACGGTGGAGGCGGAGTATATATCCCTAACGCTAGGAAGGGTGATTCCTTTAAGATTATCTCAGACAAGAATGTTACTCCAGACGAGATGGAACGATTAAAGCATCATATTGATTCATTGATAGTAGGCATGGTGGAATCGATTAAGAGTGGAGATATCGACGCAGTCCCGACTGTCAAGAACAATCTAGCACCCTGTAGATATTGTGACTATGCTTCCGTCTGTCGAAACGACCGTATCACCAAGACTAAGGAAATATCAAGAGGCGCCCATAAGATTCTAAGGGGGGGGGAGGCTGATGATTAACTTCACCGATAACCAGACCGCTGCTATCCAAAGAATCGAAGGGGACGTCTATGTCTCTGCTGCCGCAGGCAGCGGAAAGACTGCTGTACTGGTCGAGAGGATAGTGGGTATCCTCTCCGACCAAGATAACAAAGTCGAAGCTGACAGCTTGCTGGTGGTCACCTTCACCCGTGCTGCTGCTGCAGAGATGAGTAGTCGAATCAAACTAAGATTGCAGCAACTGTTGAAAGAATCTGATGGTAATACTTGGCTCAAACATCAGATAAACCTCATAAAGCAAGCCAACATCTCCACCATTCACGCATTCTGTATGTCGCTGCTCAGAGAATTCTGGAATGAACTTGATCTGCCGAATGATTTCTCAATTGTAGATGAGTTTACACTTGCAGACATGAAGCTTAATGCCAAGTCTGCCGCTGCTGAACGACTTTACAGCGGGGATAGCGGGTTTGAAGCCTACAGCGATCTGTTTGGCAGAGCCAGAACCGATGAAACTGCTCTGAAGACGGTGGATCTTTTCATGAGTTTTCTATCTGATATTGCTTCACCAAAGGCATGGTGCACTGAGTTTAGCAGACGCATCAATAATGATGGGTCTATCACCGAATCCGATGTCGCAGTTCTGATGATGGAATATACCAAAGAAAGCATTGAAGCTGCAGCTTCAATGCTACAAACTGCCATCGATATCGCGAAAAAGGACGAAGAGTTATACAATGCCTATAGTGAAGCACTGTATGAAGATATCGACTTCATCGAAGAGTTAACCGAGATAACAGAGGACGACGATTGGGACGGATGTATTGAAAAACTTGAGAGTTACTCTCCTCTAAGACTTAGAAGCAGCAGAAAGGCTGACAAGACACTTAGTGAAACCGCAAAGTTTCTGAGGGATAAGGCTAAGAAGATGCTACAGCATGATATTCTCAGTAGATACTTCCCCATCACTGAACAAGAGTTCTCCTCCGACCAAAAGATTGTCGCCGAAGCCTTTACGGGATTGCTCAAGGGATATGAGATATATGAAGAGGAGCTGACTAAACTCAAAAAACGATACAAAATGTTTGAATACTCAGATCTTGAGCGATACACGATTGCTTTGCTTGAGCAGAACGATACTATTCGAGCGGAGGTTAATTCAAGATACAAACACATTTTAGTGGATGAGTATCAGGACACCAACGAAGTACAGTCAAAGTTGTTTTCTTTACTCAAAGGGGATAACGGGATTATGTTTGCGGTGGGCGATGTCAAGCAGAGTATCTATCGTTTCCGACGTGCCGATCCCGAAATCTTCATTGCATCCCGCAGGAATGCATATGAAATGGAAGAAAACAAGTATCCTGTACACATACATCTGAATCAAAACTTTAGAAGTGACAGTAATGTAATCGAATCGGTCAACAATATCTTCTCTAATGTCATGACCGAAACACTCGGTGATGTCGCGTATATGAAAGGTGAGAGGTTGATTGCTTCTAAACCTTCTAACGACCCACAGCCGGGTATTGAAGTGAGAATTGTGCTAGAGAACAATGAAACAGAGCATACCGAAGAAGAAGAGATAGCCACACTAATTCGTGAGATGATAGATAATGGGTATCTGATCAACGAATACTCCTCCGATGGAGAGTTGACCACCAGAATGTGTCGATACAATGATTTTTGTATTCTGATGAGGAGCAGAAAACGAGCCACAGCCATCGAAGAAGCACTCAAACGTCACGCTATCCCGGTGGGGGTGGATAATAATGAAAACATACTCGAGAGTTCGGAGATAATGGTTATTCTCGCTTTGCTCTCGGTTATAGACAATCCGAGGCGTGAGGTGGATATGACAGCGGTGATGCTTTCACCTCTCTTCGGATTCACACCGGATGACCTGTTGGCATTTAAGAATGATAACCCGCGACGGGATATATATTCCATTCTCGTCTCAACAGCCTCTGAGCAGCAGGAAAATACCAGGATATCTGATTTTCTCGACCTGCTTGAGCGATATCGGTTGAAAGCTTCGACTGAACCTATCTTTAGATTGCTGATTGATCTTTTGGATGAAACAGATGCGGAACTACTGCTTTCAGCTGGAGACAGATACAACGAAAGACGACAGAATATTCGAAAACTCATAGATATCGCTTCGACTCAGTCGGATAAAGGTAATATGTCCCTCACCAGATTCTTGAGGATACTGCGAAAAGGTTCTGCATCCTTAAGAGATTCGTCTACATATACTCCATCGAGGGATGCAGTGGATATCATAACGATACACCGAGCTAAAGGACTGGAATGGCCGATAGTGATTTTGGCTGATACTAAACATAGATTCAACTATGATGATATTCGCAAGAACCCGGTTGTGTTCGACAGAACAATGGGTATTGGCATACGGCACAAAACCGAGATTGAAGGTCCTAACTCTCCACTCGCATTGAAGAGCACCTTACAGTTTAAGGCAATCGTAGCTAATCAAGACCGCAAGATAGTCAGTGAGGAGTGTCGTGTGCTCTATGTAGCATTGACACGTGCTAAACAAAAGATATTTGTCACTGCCACCGTCAAAAACCTCGAGAATGCATTACCGCAGACAATGAAGCATGCTAGACCTCTTGAGTATCTAATCTCGGAAACCGACGATTTCTTAAGCTGGATTCTCTGGGGTATTGATGAAGATAAGGCGGTTATGTTAGATGCTCTGAAAGAAACAGGAGAATATACCGACAGCAACATATCACTTAAACTCGCAAAATCAAAATCAATTGAGCAACCCGAGCAACAGCAACAATCGACAGCTATAGACGATATGATTGTTGATGCACTCAAGCATCAACTGAACTACATAAATCCGCTTGAGAAGTTAAACCAAGTACCGGTCAAACTCAGTGTATCGGAACTCTCCGGTCATGCTGAGACTATCGTAGCTCCCCCTTCTTTCATGAATGAAGGGGAGTTGACAGCCCTCGCAAGAGGCAGTATACTCCACAACTTTATGCAGTATGCAGATTTCAAGCAAGCTGCAAAGTCACCGGAAGCAGAACTCGAACGGTTGGTTACCGAAGGGTTTATCAATGCTGAACATGCCAAAGCCGTAAACCTAAATCAAATCAAAGCATTCTTAGAATCAGATCTGGGTAAACGTCTAGTCGAAGGTAAGATACTAAGGGAGTATGCATTCATAGATTCTGTTCCGGCAACCGAGGTTAGCGAATCATTACCAGAGGAGTTTAGTGATGAATCGGTACTGATTCAAGGTATTGTAGACTGCCTGTTATTTGAACATGATTCGATTACTTTAGTGGACTATAAGTCGGATAGGGTAAGTAGTGAGATAGAGCTGAAAGATAGATATACCAATCAATTAGAAATATATAAACGGGCGATGGAGCGATGTTTTGGCAGAAAGATTGATGAGATGTATATTTATTCTTTCTACCTAAATAAGGCTATCGATATGTAATGGAGGATTAATGGAACAAATAGTAGCGTACGTAAACAATTTTTTCGAAGAAAACAGTACCAATCTACTGGAAACTGTTGCGATTCTGGTAGTTGGGGTACTGCTCATCAAGGTATTACTGGCAGCTCTTAAGCGGATATTAAAGAAACAGAATAAAATAGATCCGATAATAATTCCCTTTATCCGGTCTATCATTAAGGTACTGTTGTATTTGCTGCTATTTATCACCCTAGCCGGTAAACTCGGATTTTCGACAACTTCTTTAGCAACCATTCTGGGTGCGGTCGGGTTGGCGTTATCCCTATCGCTGCAAAGCAGTCTTGCTAACATAGTGAATGGTATACTGCTGATGATATCCAAACCCTTCACCCGAGGCAGCGTGGTTAACATTGATGGTGTTGACGGTGTGGTGGACAGTATAGGGTTACTCTACACTAAACTGAAAACATTGGATAAGCAGGTACTGATACCTAACTCGGATGTCGCAACCGCAAAAATCTCAGATATGTCAGTTATGACACAGCGTCGATTCGAAGTTAAGCTTATACTCTCATACAAAGAAGATATTGATCATATACGTGAGATTGTATTTGATGTCATCAACAATGATGATGGGTTATCTCTTATCGACCCTGAACCATCGGTAGTAATCTCCAATCTAGGCAATAGCGGTATGGAGGTATCCATACGTATATGGGTAGTCAGCGAAAACTACCTGAAGTTTGGTGAGTTCATCTATGAGGCGCTAAAGAAACGTTTCGATGAAGAAGGAGTTGTGATTCCTGGAAGTATACTGGAAGTAGCGGTTAGAGAAAGATAAGACTTCTATATCTGGATTTTTTTCTATTTGTATATGATCTGAAGTGAAAGAAATGAACAAAGCGGATGCTAATTGTCGTAATAACGAATTTACCATGTTATGAGTTAGCATCCTTTATATTGTGAAAAAACAAAGAATAATGATAAAATACCCTTTATTTATGCTGAATTATACGGTATAATGTCCTAAAAGATGTTGTTTTAGTTGCATTGGAGATTTATGATATGAGAAAGCTAACCGCAACTCAAGTTGCAGAAAGATTGGACATTTCTCGATCTTACCTATATTACCTTAAGAATACGGGTGTGTTTAGCTACAGTACTAGTGATACTGGAAGGGTTATATGGGATGAGAATCTTGCTACT
>WRIP01000045.1 GCA_009782665.1 Oscillospiraceae bacterium | reverse complement strand
TATATGCTTTATCTAGTGGTTATTATTCATCATTCACACTACATCTAGTGAAAAATCCTGTATTCTTAAGAAAATACAGGATTTAATCTAATGGTGGAGGCGACGAGAATTGAACTCGTGTCCGAAAATCCTTCCACACAGTTTTCTCCGGGCGCAGTCTGCATATACATTCCCTTTGCAATAAGTCTGCAGACACACCATTGCAATGGTAGCTTCATATATTCATGATAAGTCTCAAAGCTTTGACCTATTCACGTTCACTGCTAAAGGTTACGCCATGTCAATCTACGCAGTACTCAATTGACACAACGAGCAGCACTAGGCTGCTACTGCAACTAAATTATTGTCAGTTAATTATTTTTGGAGCTTTATAGCGGTTCTCCACCGCTGCCCGCTTGCCATGCTTCTAAATCCCCGTCGAAACCTTTACGCCCCCATATATTGCTACTGCCAACGAGTCTTTTGATGTCTGTCTATCTCTCTTTTCGCATCTCTCGCTGCAGCTGAAGCCCGTTTATCGTAGAGTTTTTTTCCTCTACATAATCCTAACTGTACCTTAACTAATGAATTACGAAAATATAAGGAAAGAGGTATAAGGGTCAGACCTTGTTGCATTATTTCGTTTCTCAGCTTAATTATTTCCTTTTTGTGCATCAAAAGCTTTCGATCTCTAGTTGGTTCTCTGTTAAAAATATTTCCCTGTTCATATGGGCTAATATGCATACCCTTTACAAACATCTCATTGCCTGAGGATACATCACACCAACTGTCTCGAAGGTTTACTGCTCCTTTTCGAATGGACTTTACCTCGGTACCAAACAGTTCAATTCCTGCTTCATAACTATCTAGGACAATGTATTCATGTCGCGCTTTTCGATTATCCGCAATCAGTTTTGTCCCTTTTTGCGTAGCCATTATCTAGTCCTCATATTTCGCTTCGTCCGGTTAATGCTCGGTAGAGAGTCACTTCATCTGCATGTTCAAGATTACCTCCTACCGGCATTCCGTATGCTAATCTCGTAACCTTCACACCTAGAGGCTTTATCAACTTGGATATGTATATTGCGGTTGATTCACCTTCAACAGTCGGATTGGTAGCCATGATGACTTCCTCAACAACATCATCAGCTGCTCGTATTATCAGATCCTTTATGTGTATCTGTTCGGGAGTTATACCATCTATGGGTGATATTAACCCATGCAGTACATGATAAAGTCCCTTGTACTCTCTGGTCTTCTCAAAAGCATTGACATCCTGTGGTGACTCCACCACACAGATAACAGAGTTATCTCTATCTTCATTCTTACATATACCACATTGTTCGGTATCGGTCAGGTTATGGCAAATAGGACATTGATGTACCATACTATGAGCCATAACTATCGACTCGGCAAATCCTTTTGCCTCTACCTCCGGCATTGCAAGCACATAGTATGCCAGCCGTGACGCGGTTTTTCTACCGATTCCCGGTAAAGCTGCAAAGTGATCTATAAGGTTTTCCAGAGAAGGAATAGGTGTACTCATTTGTTAAAACAGACCTGGTAGGTCCACACCTCCAGCAATCTGTGACATTTGATTCTCGGCATCCACTTCTGCCATGTCCTGAGCCTGCCGTATTGCAGCAACAACTAGATCGGTCAACATTTCAATATCATCTGGATCCACGACTTCAGGCTTAATATCTAGCGATACCAGCATTTTGTCCCCTGTAACTGTTGCTTCGACCATCGACCCTCCCGATGAAGCAGTGTACTGTTTTACAGCCAACTCTTCATTAAGTGCAGACATATCTGTCTGCATCTTCTGGAGTTGCTTCATCATGTTGGCTGATCCTTTTGGGGTATACTCTTGAGGTAAACGTGCTTTCATATTCTGCTCCTTTGAATTCTATCTTACTTCACTTCAACCGGTATTCCTAAAGAGGTAGCTCTTGATATCAAGTCCTCTATCTCATCATCCATTTCATTATTCTTTGAATCCGGCAATGAGTATGGTCCTATCGGCAGATTCACTCCGGTTGTACTAAGTATTAGGTTCTTAATACTTTCAGTATGTCCTTTGTTCTGTCTTATCGCTTCTTTAGCAAAATCACTGCAATCAATCAAGATATGAGTATCGGTAATATATGCTCTCGAACCGACCATAAAACAATACAACATGGGATAGGTTTTTTCCATCTCTTCCATGACCTTATCCCAACCATCAAATTCAGGATCGCCAGTTGCTTGTCTCTTTTCCCTAACCGACATCTCTGTTTTCGAAGATTCTATAGTTACTGCAGACTCAGCTTGGATAGATATAGACGATTCTACAGCTTCGGTATCTGTTTGTTGTTTATCGGGTTCTTTATGTTGGACAGGTGGTTTAGCTGCTGGGACCTCGCGAGGTGGTTCGGGTTTAGGTTGAACTGCTGCCGATGCATTATTCGACGGAGCTGCCGGTTTTTGAGAGGGTTGTGGCAGTGTTGAGGCTTTAACGGCGAAATCCGTACAGATTTCTATCATGCATATCTCAAGTTGAAGTCGTTTATCTACCACAGATGGTAACATACCAGCTAACTCCTTGAGCATCTTAAGGATATGAATCAACCTTTCGGTAGTGTAGAGTTTTGCTACAGTCTTGTAAAGCTCTACATACTCTACATCAAAACTATTGATGAGTGACTCACCGCCCACTAGGGTTACTAGTATATTTCGAAAGTGGCTGAGCAGTTCGCGAGCAATGGTTAAGGGATTGAGTGAATCGGTGTACAGGGTATCTATCTGTTTTAGTAGCTCACCAATATTCCCTGCTGCGACCGCTTTTGAGATAGCAAAGAGGTACTCACCCTCAGAGGAACCTAGCAGTCTACGTACCGTATCGGTAGTCACTGTTTCTCCCATTGAGATACAGGTATCAAGTATCGACAGTGCATCGCGCATAGCTCCATCGGCATGTTGAGCAATGAATAGTGCTGCATCAGGCTGCAGTTCTATCTCTATTGTCTTTGCCAAATCAAGTAGGTAACTTGAAATATCCTGTATCGAGATTCTCTTGAGGTCGAATCGCTGACATCTCGAGAGGATGGTGGCAGGTACCCGGTGTATCTCGGTTGTAGCAAGAATAAAGATAACATGCTCCGGAGGTTCTTCTAAAATCTTCAATAACGCAGCGAATGCGTTATTGGAGAGCATGTGAACCTCATCGATGATATATACACGATGATTCGCAACTGTAGGTACATATGCTGTCTCATCTCGGAGGTCCCGTATGTTATCGACACCGTTATTGCTCGCAGCATCAATCTCAGTCACATCCATTATGGTACCGTTTTCAATACCTACGCAGTTCGCACATTCAAGGCACGGTTCACCGTCTTGTATGTTCAAACAGTTGGCAGCTTTGGCTAATATCCTTGCGAATGTAGTCTTTCCTGTACCCCGGATTCCCGTAAACAGGTATGCATGACCGATCCTTCCTGCTGCAACTTGGTTGCATAGAGTCTCAGCAACATCATCCTGACCTATTAGATCAGAGAATCTTTTAGGTCGGTAATTTCGATACAGGGCATACGCCATCACTCACCTCAATATATGAATTCCGCTGCATTAAGACAGGTAAAGTATCTGCGGCACATGAAGCTCCCACTTAATGCTGCTCGGTTCCCCGTCTGACATGGTTCACAGGGCTTGCATCGCACAGGCTTCACCCGTCTTAATACAGCGGAGTAAATGCTAAAATACTATCCTACCAAAGCTCTCTGTTGATACCCCTGCTGCATTGCCTTCATCGGTATCTATATGCATTGCCCTCGCATATGTATCAGAAACTCTTACCACCACGTCATCGAAGATTAACGAACGGTCGTCAGTTTTTACGGAGAATCCGACAATCTGTTTGTTCTCAACCTTAAGTTGCTCTGCATCTGCTATGGTTAAATGGATATGCCGCTTTGCAGCAATAACTCCTTCTGTCAGTTCGAGTTCACCCTTAGGTCCGATTAACCTGCAGCCGGCAGATCCTGCTAGATCCCCCGATTCCCTTACAGGTACAGTCAAGCCTATACTTCGAGCATCGGTTAGAGATATCTCTACCTGTGTTTGCTTGCGAACTGGTCCAAGTATTGAGACGTTGTCCAGATTCCTTCTGGGACCAACGATATTAACCCGTTCTTCACAAACATACTCTCCTGGTTGAGACAACTCCTTCTTGACCGTCAGAGTATATCCATCTCCAAACAGTATCTTGAGATCCTCTTCAGATATGTGGATGTGCCTTGCGGATACTTCGACTGGTATCTTTTTACTCATACTATTCTCCTAATGATATTTTTCTCGTCATCTCGATATTGCCCTTATTCTTTTTACCAGTGCCATCGCGAGAGATTCATGTCCGTCTTCATCGAGATGAATCTGATCTAGTGGACTAGCTTCAGCTACTGTTGAGGCATCAAAGAAGTGACAGTGATACTCAGCTGCGACCTTCTGATATTCCGATGCCAACTGTAATGATTTTTCATAAGAGGTAACATCAAAATCTGAAAACGGACTTTTTTCTATCTCATACCCAATATGTATGGGAGAGACAATGAGTATCTCCGGCATTGCAGAGGGTGAATAGTCAAATCTGAGGATCTTCCTAACGATGTTTCTCAGACCTTTTGCGATGGTTGCAGCAGAAGCAGCAAAATGTGTCTTAGTATCGTTAGTTCCGAGCATGATGATGACTAAATCTAACGGGATATGGGTTTGCAGTATCATGTCGATAATGGCGTAACCATTACGGAATTCACCGACCGGATCATCAAAGACGGTGGTTCTTCCGTTATATCCTTCTTCGATAATATGATAGTCATCGCCCAACATTTTCTGCAGAATACCGGTGTATCTGAGCGTTCTTGCTAGACGTCCACCCTTTATGATATCGACACCATAGGTATTTGAATCACCAAAACACAGGATATTTTTCATCTTTACCTCTTAGTTTACAACCTACTCGCTACATTCACTGCGTTCGTTACTGAAATAATTATACTTATTGTTCAGTTTTTCTTCAACTGTTGTTTTTCGTTTTGTTACGATAAAAAGAAGGGAACCGATAGTAACTACTAGTTCCCTTCCGATTGCTAATGCATTAAACCCTATTTCTCTTGGGTGCTGGCGGTATCAAAACCGACTAGATCGCTTGATTTTATCTTTGCTTTTCCGGTACTACCGGTAATATCAAAGCTGCGTAATGCTTCATTCTTATTAGCAGCGAACATGGTCGGATATAGTCCGTGTCCTTTGTTTCCACTGAAATCACCAGCTAATATGGCTCTGTAGGTTGCAGCGAGTACATCGGTTACGATATTAACCTTAGCAACACCCATTGTACATACTCTGTGGAGATTGTCATCACCCGAGCCTGAACCTCCATGAATAACGAGCGGGATACCACAGGCATCGTTTATCTCTTGCAATCTGTCGAAATCCAGCTTAGGTGTGCCGGCATATGCACCGTGTGCAGTTCCGATGGCAACAGCTAAACAATCGACTCCTGTTTCGGCAATATATGACTTTGCTTCCTTGGGATCGGTTAGAGCGGAGATACCGTCAACGGCGTAATTATCGCCCTGTCCGACATGGCCAAGCTCTGCTTCTATCGAGATACCTGCTGCATGAGCTATTTCCGCGAGTAACTTAACCTGTGCAACGTTCTCTTCATAAGGTAGTTGGGATCTATCAGCCATGATTGCTGTACAACCGGTACGGATACCGACGATACAATCCTCAAAGCTTGGGCTGTGATCGAGACAGAGAGCTATGGGAATATCCACCTGGTCGGCAAAATACTTCACCAATCCATGATTGAACTCTGCATTACCTCGATTGCTTGTCAAGAATATGAGCGGTGAGTTGGCTTCAACAGCCGCTTCAATGGTAGCGCGTATTTGAATTTCATTCATACTCGGAAGTGCTGGTACACCGTAACCTCCCGCATAAGCTTCATCTACGATTTGTTTCATTGGTACTAACATTGAACATCCTCCTAAATTAAATTATTTTAACTATATTCTATACCATTTACTCATTATTTGCTAGTAAAAAATACAATGTCAACAGGTTAAGCACAAACGAAGTGTAGAATCATAAAAATCCGAAAAATGTAGGAAGGTCGAAACCTGGAGAAAAACCCACAAAAAGAACAAAAAATTAACAAGAAAAAGCTTGACTTCTGGCGAACAGACTCCATCATTTTTTGAGCACTTTTACGGTGTATCTTAAAACGGTTGGTGGTAAAATGGATAAGAAAACATGGTGTCGTTCAGACCTATTCGTAGTCGTCAGAAGGAGCAGTAGTACAGTGAATGATCAGGAGTTCCTCGACTCCGCGAAGAAAAGACCACAGGATTTCACGAGGAACAGGAAAATGCCATTCAACAAGCTTATGTTGTTCATGCTCAATATGATCAAAAGCAGCACGCAGGCTTGTCTAGACCGCTTCTTTGACCTAATCGGGGTTGAGGATGTACACATGACACAGCAGTCCTTTAGCGAAGCGAGACAGAAAATCAAGTGGGAGGCATTCCGGCACTTATTCAAGGTGATCGTTGATGAGATTTATGCAGGATACACCAGCACATGGCACGGATACAGAGTTTCTGCGATTGATGGCAGTAAACTTCAACTTCCTGATGACAAGGCACTAAGGGAATACTTTGGGACAACAGGAAAAGGACATACTGCTGTGACAGCGCAAGCGTCTGCTTTGTACGATGTGTTTAACAACTTTCTGCTGGACGTCCGTCTTGAGCCCATGAAGACTGGAGAACGGGAACTGGCGCTGCAACACATAGAAACACTGAGCGACATGGAGTCATTTGACAAAGAACTGATCCTTTTTGATCGGGGATACGCCTCACATGAACTACTGGACGCATTGACCTTGCACGGCATAAGCTATGTCATGCGGATAAGGAGGAAGTTCCATGTAGCCATCGATCAACTCAGTGAAGGCGAGCATACGATCGTGCTCCCTATGAAAGACGGCAAGAACATCGAGATAAGGGTAATTAAGTTCACGTTGTCCTCTGGTGAAGAAGAAACTCTTATTACCGACTTGATAGACGAGCAAATGGGAACGGAAGATTTTAAGTGGCTGTACTTTAAACGCTGGCCAATAGAGACGAAATACGATGAGATCAAGAACAAGCTAGAGGTAGAAAACTTTTCGGGACGCACATACCATGCGATCATGCAGGACTTCTTTGTCACGATGTATATGTCGAATGTTGCGGCGGTTGCATGCTGGGATGCACAGGAACGAGCTGATAAAGCTAGAGAGTTGAAAGACAACAAATACGAGTATCAGATAAACGTCAACCATGCCATCGGAACGCTGAAAGATCGCTTTATACTTGCTGTGCTTGAACCCAGACGATCTCTACGGAGATATAAAGTGGACCGTATCTTATATTTCATGGCTGAAACGGTCGTTCCGTCACGACCTGATCGTTCGATCCCACGAATCCCCTTTCCACGTAAAGCTAAGTTTCGATACAATAGAAAATCGAATTGCTGAGGCTGCTTTATCGGTTTATGCGCTTAACCTGTTGACATTGAACTATATACTACTTGCCCCAATGAATTTACCGAGTTCTCCTTACCCTTTTTCATAGTATACAAGCTCAGGCCTATGATTCTGCCACAATCTCAACACTGGACAAGTCTGCTTTGCACGCTTTCATAAATGCATAAGAAAGCTTATCAACCTTGCAGTTAGAAAATTTTGCGCGCTTTAGCTTACTGTTCTTAAAAAAAGTATTGCGGATCGTCGCGCTATGAAACTCAACACGGTAAAAATCGCAATTTTCAAAGGCGCAATTGGTGATTTCTCCATCAAAAGTGATATCTGCCAACTGCCCGAAACGAAAGACTGTGCCCGTCAAAACAGCTCCCGTTAACCTGACGTTACTCAAATTGCTCCAAGCAACGATAACGTCCGTTAGGTTCGCTCCAGAAAAATCACAGTTTTTTACATTGCTTCTCACCATCTCGCTCATGCTGAAATCGCACTCACTAAATATATCCTTTTGAAAAGATGTGCTGGAGAATTTACTGGCACTCAAGTCAGAACGTGTAAAGTCACAACGAACGATATTGTTCCCCCGCATCTTCATGCCAGACAGTTCAGAACCAACAAACTGGCATTTCTCAATGTTTGCTCCGCCAAACTTTTCCGCCAGGCCACGAAGTCCGGAAAAGTCTGCATCAACCCAGTTGCTTCCAGACATGTTCCACCCGGGTTTCTGATCTCCATCTGTTTCT
>WRIP01000044.1 GCA_009782665.1 Oscillospiraceae bacterium | reverse complement strand
AAGGAACAGATAGAATCACTCAGCGATCAAGAGATAAATGAGATAATCGTAAGTGACCTGTATGTGAATGCTTACGAGGATCAGGATCGTTTTAATGTCAGATATGTCAGCAGTAAAAATGACTATGCCGTAGGCATAGAGATCGCACTATATACCTGCCCCAACTGCGGGAGAATAGGTACCATCAAGAGCAAAGAGCATAGGTTTTTTTGTGATTGCGGTTTGGATATGATCTATACTAAGAATGGTTGGATAACTGCCACCAATGGGGATGATTCGAAGTTCAACACCATTCTGGAGTGGGATAGATGGCAGTTAGGTGAATTGAGTAAGAAACTTCAACAGTCCAAGGACAGGAATCTTGAGATCTTTCATGATTCCCAACAAACTCTTTACATGTTTGAGTCAGAAGGTCACAGGCTAGAGGTTATCTCCGGAACGCTAGCACTTTACAGAGACAGACTAGAGTTTGCTGATAGCGATCGAGTAGTGGTATTTAGTTTTTCTGACATCGATAATATTGAGATAACCGGTAGAATGACCATAACATTTGTGACGAAGGATAAAACCTGTTATGAGGTGCGTTCTGAGACACTCCGCTCAGCAAAGAAGTATCGGGACAGCTTCAGAATCATCAAAGGAATGAGTGCATAGTGAAGTCGGTTCTTTATACTCGAGGTATTAACTATTGACATTATCATTGATATCTATATTATAGGTTATTGTTACACTTAAAAGTATTCTGTCATGTAACTCACATGAGATAGTACAGAGGAACAGTGTAGTGGCTATAACAAGGCAGTCTTTAAGCTGTTAGTCGAGTTTACCGTCTTGACTGCATAAAGCTTTGACACTACAGATAACAACTGAGTATTTTTTGATGTTTGCCCAATATCTGAGAGATTGTTTTGGAACATCAAAGCGACAAAACTATATGGAGGGTTAGCCAAGTGGTCATAAGGCGGCGGTCTTGAAAACCGTTTGACGGCAACGTCACAAGAGTTCGAATCTCTTACCCTCCGCCAACTGAAACTAATATGAACTCTCCCTGATTCTTCTTTTTTGGGGAGACGTTTGCGTTAGTTTTGACTAACCCCAGACAGACTGAAAATTAGTATGGATACTACTGAATGATTACTATATTCTGGGAAGAGTAATATCGTTAGTCGTATCAGGTCATAGCAAGGTACGTACCGAGAGAAATCTATATAATATGCAGAATGATTTGAGGAAAAAAATATGCAAATGCCGGAAATTGAAACCAACCGGTTACTGATTCGCAGTACGCGCGAGTCGGACGGGCCAGCTTGTCTTGATATTTGGTTAGATGATGAAATGAGAAAATATATGGCTGACCCGCCAAGAAACAAAGCCGATGAAGCCGAATTGAATTTTGCTGTTGGTATAGAAAATGACGATAGTTGGTATCCTATGGTGGTATTTCACAAGGATACGGCGGACTTTTTAGGCACTTGCAGTATTGTGCCAATGGACAGAGGGAAGCGTTGGGATTTTGGATATGCTGTACACAAAAAATATTGGCGACAGGGATATGCGACTGAGATACTTAAAAAGCTTATAGAATTGGGAAAAGAAAAAGGCAAAAATCTTTTTCAGCAAATGTGGCAAGAGAAAACATAGCTTCCAATGCTGTTCTAAAAAAACTTGGTTTTAAGATAAGGAAAGATACAGGTAGTTTTCGTAAGCGGGGTACAGATATTATCTATTCCGAATACACATATATGCTTGAATTTTAGCAGACGAAGAGAATAAGAGATAGCCGCGAACAACTTGACTCTTGTCGAAAAGCATTAAGTCAGATTTTCAGATTTGCTGTGTTGAAGTAAAACCGATTAGCAACGTCGGATCGTGGAAATGCGGTAATATCGAGTTCTTTATATATTGGAATCTAATCCCTACAGACAAACTGAAAATTAGAGTGGATTCTACTGAATTATTATATGCTTGTTAAGGTGATTTTATTAGTAGTGTGAGGCGTTAATGAAGCGTGTACACAGCAAAAATTTATATGACAGCATTCCTGTTATAAAGGGTAGAAGAGGGATGTCAACACTTTTCCGGACAGTTTGCTAAGTCAGTGCCTGAATAACCATTTTTGAAGATTGATTTCTTGCTATTATGCAACCTTCGGATTACTCATCAAGTAATACGGATAATTTCGGAGAACTGCCAAACGATGCGGGTCAGAGAATCAGGGTTTGAGGAATAAGCATATTTCAGTAAGTCCGGTATATTTGGATGGATATTTTCATTATGTATCCCTGAGTGTTGATATTATGATTTTACCTACAATATTCTTAGTAAATGAGCTGAAAATGGTCATCTTATACCATTTCCTTAAATAATAACAAACATCATGCATATTAACAGCAACTGTGTTATAGTCGAAATCACTCGGAAGGAGTGAAGAGATGAATATTGACCAAGCAACAAAATATGTATCTGACAACTTGCATCAACCAATAAAAGTAGAACCATACGAAGACGAAAAAAAGCTTGCACTTGGTATTACGCGAAACTATTTTTTTATTTGCACCGGTGCGATGACCGTGGACTGAATCACCTTCATTGAAGCGAACCACCTAGTTCCTTTGAAAATCCGAGCATTTCTCGATTTACACCAACGCAAGCTAAGCGGAGAGAAAGTGGAGAACTCTGATGTCAACAAGCACAAGCGTGATGTTTTCCGACTAAAGATGGTTGCGGCAACAACTCCGAAAATTACACTTCCCGGAGATATGAAAACCGACCTTGACTAATTTATAGAACTGATATGCGAAGAGTATCCAGTTTTAAACGACATAGGATTACAACGCTCTCGTTGGATGATTTGATGGAAAACTTGGTTTTAATGTACGAATAAACGGGAGATCATATATGCCACCCAAAAATCACAATTGATAAACGGTAGACTGCTGCAGGACGATAAAAAGTTTTCGTGGCTAAAAGTAAAAAAAGAACGAGTAACGGTTGGCTGTACGCTGTATATAAGCAGCCTATGATCGAATAGGAAAACCTCCTAAATCCGATTTAAGCATTTATCCACTCCTTTGCTTGTTCCTAATTCTCAAAGGAGTTTTATTCATCATACGCTGACGGTTCGCTAAGTGGTTCGGTGATTACATCGTCAAAGGGGAGCTGCCGTTGTATTACCGACTGTGTAGTAGAAATAGATTTACTGCAGACGAGAGCGATATACCCATGCTCTTATAAAACGCATCGGCTTCTTTTTTTATAGTTCGAGAATCAATACGGATATTGTAAGGTGTGTTAGTTGACATTTCAATCACCTTATATATTTGATGAAAGAATAAAAGCGCGTTGTTGTATTCTCTCTAAATCCTTATCACCTGGCAGACCTCGAATATCTCCCATGCTACCTAAGGTGCTGTTGATTTCCGAACCGATGAATTCGCTGAGAATATACCACTCATCTAGCACTGTAAACCCAAAGTGCTCAAAGAACTGTCCCATATACTTACCTGCTGGAGTTGCCTCTCGTATACCCGTGTGCGGCCCGGAGTAGGTGCAAAAGATAAGACAGTTCTTTCCTTCTATTTTTGGAGCAGAGGGCACGATACGTCCTTCCTTCATATATCGATTAAACTTCGCTTTCAGATACTCCTCTGCAGGCTTTGGGATATGCCAATTGTATGAAGGTGCACCAAAGCATACCAAACTGTAATCATAGAAATCTAGATCATCGGCTTGGTTGATATCAACAATATCAACTTCAACTCCAGCTTTTAGTATGCCTTCATATATGCTTTTGGCTACCTTTCTTGTATTCCCGGTTATTGACAGATAAATGACTAATGCCTTTTTCATGACTATCTCCCTTTCTGCTAGCTTTGTCTCACCATATTGAATAGAAACTCTTCGTATCAGCTGAAAATACTATGACTGCGATGCTCACTCTCTATATATGATAAACTAATATGGTATATCAGAGTTGTTAAAACGATAGGATAGTAAATTGTAGGGTTTAGAATATTTGCATATAACATCAAGATTATAAAACTCAAGATAAGAAGAGCTTGAACATACTTCCGAAAGCGTTTACAGACAAATCTAGTAAGATACCGCTATACCAAGAGGATTACTAAACGGGTTCTTGAAAAATATCAGATGGTGCATGATACAGTTGTTATCGCACCACATTTTGGTAGATTCAATTTACTTGATCCTAGATATATATGGTTAGTAAGTCATCTGTATATAGGGTATAACAAATAGTTAGATGGTTTGAGAGATGATATTTGGTTGAGACAAGCAATATCATCTCTTAGTTTTGCCTTCAGATAATCGTCCGTCATTGATTCGGTATACCTTATCTCCGATATTGGTAATCTTATCTGAATGTGTTGCAATGATAACACATTTGTTTTCTTTATGTGCCAGTATATCGAAGTATGCTAATATCTCATCTTCCGTCTCACTATCAAGATTTCCGGTTGGCTCATCAGCTATTACGATATCGGGGTTGTGAGATAAAGCTCGTGCGATACCCACACGCTGTTGCTCTCCACCGGATAGCTTAACTACCTTTCGGTTAGCGGTTTCAAAATCGATTCCGATAGTTTCAAGTAGTTCATATGCGTACTGTTTTTTGTTCTTGATATCTGAACCACTGATATTCATTGAAAGCACGACGTTTTCTATAGCTGTATAGTTGTTTATTAGGTTGTATGATTGAAATACTACACCGATATTCCGAGCCCTATAGTTATCTCTATCTAATTCACGCATATCGGTACCTAAGTATGTAATCTGACCTTTGGTAGCGACATCAAGTGCGGCAATTAGTGAGAGTAATGTTGATTTACCTGAGCCTGACTTTCCGATAATTGTATAGATAAGACTAGACTCAAAAACCACATTCACTCCCTTTAGAACGTTCTTTTTTCCTCCCTCATACCTATATACCACGTTGTTCAATTTCAATAAGCTCATTGAATGCACTCCCTTCTAGTTTCTCTCGGTCAGTATCTTGATTGGTTCATACTTCGTAATCTGAGCAATACCAACCAAACTGGAAATGAAGACTAGCAGTAAACACACTAATGAAATCATAACTACTGCCTGCATATTGATTACTACCTGCATCTCATCTGGAGGTTGTGCAGTCAGGCTGGTTTGCATACCGGCATACATCATAGATGTTCCGGTACTAGTATCTTGCGGTTCATTAATCGAGAGTTGCTTTACTAACAACATATCGGATATGGGTTGTGTAATTATCAGTACAATACCGATTGCCACTGCGAGGCATATTATAGTAATGATGAGACTCTCAAAAACTAAGCCAAGTGCAACCTGGTGTTTCTTCATACCCATCGCACGGACTACCCCAATTTCGAACTTGCGTTCCCGGATAGCAACTGCAGCTAAAATTGCAACAATTAACACCCCTAGAGTGAGTAGAATTATCATGAAGGTCAGAGTAATACTCCCCATACCCTTAATGGGTTCGACTACCCTCAGATATGCTGATTCATCAATGGTGACCAAGTAATCATATGACAAGCCGGCAGCACGTGCTTCGGCTTCAAAAACATATAGTAACTCCGGGCTTTTCAGGTAGTATGCAGCAGTATCCACCCGAGGGTCCGACTTTGCAAAATCGAATGCCGTATGGTAATTGGTGATGATATCGTTTCGGACATTTATTGCCGCAGGTGCATCAACAGCCGAACCAAATTGGTTTTGAGTAAGATCAAAATAGAAGCCGACAACTTCAAGTGACAACGGATTGTGTTCAACCATTCCTTGAGCTAACTCAATAATCTCTCCCAGATGTAGATTGTTTAGCTGCTTAAAATCCTCACTTACGATGCATTCATTATCTTTGACAGGAAATCTACCTTCTATTAATCCGCGGTACCCTTCGATAAAATCATCGAGCTGCTCCGGATTGGTATAGCCTTTGACGTTCATGGTCGGAAACTTAGTGAAAGCTCCTCCATTTGGTGCTATCGGAACGGCAGTCCCGCCTGAAAGCTCTCCGAGACCTAACAGTGTATCGCTTACCGAAGGTACCTGACAGGATAAATCTGCTCCCATCAAACAATCGGAATCTGCAAGCGCTGCATAGACCTCGGGTAGCGGAATTATCTGCTCAGACTGCCTTCCTGACATAACCGACACCTTAGAACTGTTTGGATTGATGTATACCTTTGCTCCAAACAGAGCCATATAGTCTTCGATTAATCCTTTAGATGTGGTATGGATAATGAGGGCGGTCAGACATCCCACGATGACTGCTAATAGGATTATAGCTAGAAGGATATTTCTGCCTATATTACGAATTACATTCTTTAATGAGTTTATGAAAATATACATTAAGAGTCTCCAAAACTGAATCTATCCATCGAGTATTAGCTCACGATTAGAGATATATACTGGCGAAAACAGACTATCTAAGCCAAAACACTGAAGAATACAAATGAGAATGGCTTGTGTTATCACATCACAATAATACCCTAACTGCTAAGATAAAGGAATATCTGAATTGAGCTTGCGGTTCGTTTATTGAAATGCAGATAGATGCAGTAAACAAAAATCTTGTACTAATGAGTCTGAAATGGGGAGGGTACAGACTAACTACCTATGTATATCTGATATGTTCGCAACAGAAGCCTACTAGAGATATGTGAAGACAAACCATATATTTGTGATAGTTAATAAAATCTACTTCAAGTAGCACCGGTAATGGCTGCACCCCAGATGGGTTCAGCACAACCGTCGTAATATACAGTGATAATAATCTTACGAATACAATTACCTATCGCAAAAGCCAAAGATAGCTTTTGTACCAAAGTGTTACTACATAACAGTTTGTCCGATCTTTACATTCTTGCTCAAACTCGATATGCTTGAAAAAATAATCAAATATAGGAGGATAGATATGCCAAGGCCACCTGACCTTGAAAAAAGAGAAAGAATACTAACAGCGGCTATTGCTGTTTTTATTGAAAAAGGATACCAGGGTACAACAATTCTTGCCATTGAAGCTCGTGCCGGTTTAGCGAGTTCTCATATATACACATACTTCAATGATAAAGAACACCTTCTTGTTGAGGTAGTGCATCGTATGGAGCTTGAACATATCACTCTTTCCACCAATCTTACTAAAAAGAGTGTGGAGCTTGATGATGAGCAATTCGTCGAGAAGTTCTATGAAGCACAACAAACAATCCGTGATCGTGTTCGCTTCATAGCATCTGTAGTGTTTTCACCATCACTTGCTCACTTGTTTGGTGAATATGACTTCGACTACTCGGATGTATTTCTTCCGTTTTTAACGGAATTTCCGAATGAACTTGCGGTAAATACTGCAAGGGCATTAATGGATATATCTATAGGATATTTTTTAATAGGAGATATAGACGATGCGAAAGCAGCCTCTTTAAGTGTTTTAAAAGGCTCTCGTGCTTTATTGCGATAATGCTCAGCCAACCGATAAATTACTACAGCTAAAGTCGGATGTCAGACTTGCTGCTATGCTATCATTGAACCGAAGAGGGGGTCGGTATATGGATATTTTGACACAGCTCAACCTGGCAATTGACTACATCGAAACACATATTTGTGACGATATATCACTAGTTGATGTCGCTGCAGTGACCAACTACTCGGAGTATCTGTGATGAATTGTCAAGAGGTGAAATCTACTTTTCTGTTTCGTAGGCGTAACTTTTTTGTGAACCTTATTCAAAAAAGAAAAATAAACGTGGAAATTTGGCGGGAATTGTGTTATACAGAAAGTTAATCTACTTCTAAGATGTCGTAGTAATTGGGGAGAGCGCGATGTGAAAAACATAAAAATGATAGTTACGGATTTGGATAATACGCTCTTGCGAAAAGACAAGACCATATCCGAATACACAAAGAATGTTTTCAACAAATGCCGCGAGAGCGGATTTTTAATAGTGTTCGCTACTGCCCGACCTGAACGAGCGACACGACAATGGCAGATAGACCGTTCTTCATGCTATGTTATAGCAAACAACGGTGCTACAATTACCCATGCAGAAAAAGAGATTAGAAATATTTCTATATCCGAAAATACGAAGCAAAGTATTATCAAACGGATTATTGATGATAAAAATATAACAGGCTTATGTGTTGAAACTGACAATTTGCTTTACAGCAATGATACCAATTTTTCAACATGGGGTGCAACCTATACAGAAGATACGGGCTGGAATCCTGTTTACAATGACTTCCTTGCTCCTGTCACGGAAAACATTTGTAAATTATCGGTTGAGTGCGCTAATCCAAAGTTAATTTTAAATATTT